>QMTB01000173.1 GCA_003649845.1 Thermoplasmata archaeon
AGGGTTAGTATGGATATAACTAATATAACAGCGATTAACTTTCTCATATAGAAACCTTAAACAAATATAGTTTTATATTTCTTTTCTCTAGAAGAGCTAAACTTCATCGATTTTCATAGTATTAAAACAGTTTGTATATTACAATATCATCTACAACTTTCTTTCCATCAAAAACAGCTTCAACATATAGTTTTTTTCTACCAAGAGTATGATCATTCCATCTCCAATTATAAGGTGGTGTATCATCTATATATTTTTGTTTACCGTTAACATAAAATATTACCTTTTCGGGAGATAAAAACCCTGGTTTAAATTCACAGTTTACATCTATAGAACCTATTACCATTGTAATAGGAAGTGATATAATCTTCTCGTTATTTAGATACAAACCGGTTTGAGGATTAGTAATAGTTATGGTAGGTGTTTCACCTATTGTAAAGGATACTGTTTTTTTGGGTTCTATATGACCTAGTATATCTATAGAATAGAATGTAATTGTATGTTCACCATCTCCTGTAACTTTAAATGGTGCATTATATTCTTCTAGCATAGAGTTATCTATAGAATATCTAGTAGAATAAACACCTGAACCGTTGTCAATAGCCTTCAAATCAACTATTATATATCCACCTGGCGATGGATCTCCTGTAAGTGTATAGGTAGTATAAGGTGGAGAGAGATCTATTCCAAAGGTGTAACTAAGGTTTTTACCTTCTGTTAAACCTGCTTTATCCTCTGCGTATACCCGTAGGGTGTATCTACCATCTTTGGATATACTTAATGGTTCTTTATATTCCATCCATTCGTCATTCTCTGGAGTGAGTAGATACATGATTCTATCTAAACCAGAGTAATCATCTGATGCATCAAAATCTATCTCTACTGGGTTAATATACCATCCCTGCTGTTTTTCACCTTTAATGTTTACCTTTAAGGTAGGAGGCGTGGTATCTATTTTAAATTCCTCTGTTTTGATATCCTCTTCTGAACCCCAGATATCTACTGAATAATAATCTATGGTATGGATACCAGGAGTAGAAATGGTTTTTGGTATCCTATAGGTTTCCCAGTTTCCATTATCTATTCTAAATTTTGATTTTTTAACTCCAGACCAATCAGAAGCTGATAAACTAATATATACTGGGCTTATAAACCAATCATTTTTTCCATGCTCGCCACCTATAACAGCATCTGTCTCTGGTGGAGTATGTTGATCTATCCTTATCTCACAGCTTCCATTACTCTTTTTACCTTGATTATCTGTTACTGTAAGTATTACATGGTAGATTCCATCATCGGCAAAGGTATGTCTAGTTGTAATACCATCAGCAGTTGAGCCATCATCGAAATCCCAATGGTAATCAACAATACTACCATCTGGATCCCAAGATTCATTCCCCCAGAAGCTGATTGCATTAGTATCAACCGCTAAAAGTTCTGGTTGAGGTATAGAGATAGGAGGCCAATTCTCCCAGATTTCAACATTTTTGATACAAAAATTACTTCTACCTTCACTATTATATATAGTTAGGTTAACCTTATAGATGCCTTCTGTTTCATATATATGACTAGGATTTCTCTCATCGCTACTTGTACCATCACCGAAATCCCAGTGTACTCTATCAGCATTGAGAGAGAGATCAGTGAAATATAATGTATCACCACGTTTAGGGTAATCTGGCTTCCAGATGAAATCCGCTCTGAAATCCTCCATGCCTTTTATCTCAACAAATGGATCACCAAATAAAGTTGTACTGTAACAATTGTGATACATTGCATTTCCATCATCAATATGCCACATGTTATCTTCTTTGGAATCTTGATTAGCCTCTCCTAATCTAGATATCTTCTCCTCACTATAGTTTAAAGCATCCCAAAATTCCCTTGCAAATCTATTATCTGGTCCATCATAATCTGTATTACTACCATAACCATAACCAGTATTCATTATAGCAGCAAAACCACCGTTTTCATATACTGTCCATGCCTCTGCTATACATTCATCTGCCGCTTGAAATTGACCTGGGTGACACCCCTGGGAATACCAAAATCCATAATCTGTATTCTTCAGAGAAGCTATTTTCGTAGGGTTAAAACGCATACAATATGTAGGGCTTGAATGTCCAAGATGATTTATTAGATTAACACCATTATAGAAATCCTCTATGAGATCTATACTATCATATCTTTTATCCCTCTCATATCTTCTATTTATATTATATAGTCCAGAGGGAATACCATGGGTATCTTGTCCATAGTCGGTGCAATGATCGATGCATCTCTCTACATAACCTGCACCCCATCCACCAGCTCCACTCCATACATACTCTCCAACGGAATCTACGTTTTTCAGATAATCGTCTAACCCCCATCTAGAGGATTCATATGTAATAGTTTTTCTAACAAAGTTTTCTATTTGTTCATAACTATCAACAGATGCCCTGCCAATGTAAACCTCCGCGTAGAGATCAATTATACCTCCATCAACTCCATCATATTTTTCTCCATATATAGAGTCATTATCATAATTATATGTACCATCTAAACATTGATAATACGTATCAGAAGCTAACTGTGAATCAGCACCATCTATATCCCATAACATTCTTACTGGTACAAACTCCACGTCTCCACCTAGTAAAATCCAGTTTGTACCCCAGTTTTCATATGCATATTTTATAAAGTTTCTAATCTTCTCTTGTGGATCAACCCCAGGGAATTCATCATATATCTCTTCTACAGATTTTATAGTAGATGATAAACCATCTGCTTTTCTTTTTTCAATTAGAGTATGGAAATCATATGTTCCATTATATTTTTTAAAAGATTCTGTTGTAATGATAACATATTCAAAGCGTTCACCTGAAAAAGAAGAAGTTTGATATGTAGATAAAATCCTCTCATCTACTATATCTAATTTTTTCATAACAGCTTTTTTATCCTCATCTAAACCTCTATAGAGGGGACTTATATTGGAAGGTTTTGTCTCAATAGTGAGACTCATATCTGGATAATAAAACAGTGTACCTGTATCTCCAAGGTATTGCACAGGATGTAGATTTATATGTAAAATTGGGAATCCTCTGAAGTATTGTATGCCAATACTATTGAAGAGGGAATTGGGGTATATTTGTGATTTATTATAGCCAGGAGAAGGGGGGCTTGTTGGTGGAGGTGAAGATAAAGGATAAACTTTATCTCCAAGTTCTATATTTTTAATACCCTCAGCAAGTTTGATAGGTTCACCTGTTTCAACATGAATTTCTTTAACAGCTTTACCTTGGGGAAGTAGTAATCGAATTGGTTTAACCGGCAGTTTTGGTTCACCTGTTTTACCATATAACTTACATCCCTCTATATTTACACGAGTGAAATTTTCTCCATAAAAACTAATTGTCTCCAATATAGGTTTACTGAAGGAGTAATGTAAACTAATTTCTACCTCATTAGAAACAGAACCCTCAGAAGGTATCAGAGTAACCCAGATAGACCCTATTAATATAATGGTAAACATTGCTTGTATGCGCATCTTATTTACACCAAAATTTATAACTAAATATAGATATTATAAGTTTTCCATTAAACGCATTTTTAAAATATCAATTGGAGAATAATTTTTCGTTTACCATGAATAAAAACTTGTTATCTATATCAGGAGGATTGACAAGTGGATAGCTATCATAATTCCCACCGCCATAAATTCGATAGATTTGGTCTACTATACCATCACTATCGTTATCATAAGCTCCTTGATCAGGTTTATAGAATGAATCCCAATAATTACCAAGTGTTCCATTATCATAGCTATTAGTATAAGCATCAGATACATTCCATTCTCTATTATCCTTGAAAATGTTACAGAATATAGTATTATGATTTGAACCACAACACATGTATAAACCATATTTATTTTCAAGAAATACGTTGAAAGAAACATTGTTACCAGTTGAACCTTTTATA
>QMTB01000174.1 GCA_003649845.1 Thermoplasmata archaeon
AAATAAAGAGGTGTAAAAATATTAGTATGAAGGAAATATGGTTTAGATTATGTGTATCTCTTCTCATTATTTCTACCCTATTTCCTATGGTAGAAGGTGGAGAATTATCTATTGAAGCAAGTATAGTTGTAGATTGCAGAGATATTCTACCATGGAATATTTCCCATGGGATATATGGAGGTTTCATAGAATATACAGCTTTTTGTATAAATGGACCTACAGGTTTATGGGCTCAGGAGATAAGAAATAGAGGATTCGATGAACCTGATGGAGATAACGATGGAGTTTCAGGGGAAAAAGATTTTGGATGGAGACCATTTCTAGATCCCGGAGTATCCGGAGTATTTGAGTTATCCGATGGAGGTTATAATAGAAATGGAAGATATTCACAACGGGTGACAAAAATCAGTGGAGATGGAAGAGTAGGAGTGTCTCAACTTGTTTTTATATCAAATACCGCAGGACTCGATTTCTATATTTATATTAAAGGAGATACAAGTGTAGGAGAGATAAATGTGACTATAGCAGATGTCAACGGGATAACAACATATGTAGATGAATCACTTGGTATACCCACAGAAAATTGGAGTAAATACGAAGCTTCTCTACCGTTAATTACGGAGATCTCTGCAGGATTATTAGAGATTACTTGGAAAGGTGATGGTACTATATGGCTTGATGAAGCATCTCTAATGCCATCTGATAATATAGGTGGAGTTAGAAGAGAATACTATGAGCTATACAAAGAGTGGCAACCAGGAGTATTGAGATACCCCGGCGGTTGTTTTGCAGATAGCCCAGCGAATCAATGGATATATGGTGTAGGACCTATAGATCAACGTCATTCTCCAAATTGGGACAGCTTCAGGAGAAACTATCAGAGGATGGATTTTGGTACAGATGAATTCATAGCATTCTGTAAATCTTGTAATATTGAACCTCATATAACCGTGAATTTTGGTTCTGGTACCCCTGAGGATGCTGCTGCTTGGGTTGAATATTGTAATGGACCAGTTAATTCAACTTATGGGGCAATGAGAGCTGCCAATGGTCATCCTGAACCATATAACGTGAAATACTGGGAGATAGGGAATGAGCAGTATGGAGATTGGGAGATTGGTCATACTACACCAGAAGAATATGGTAGGCGATTCCTAGAGTTTTATCATGCTATGAAGGCAATAGATCCAACTATTGAGATTATGGCTGATGGAGATAAAAACCCTAGTTGGTATAAACCTATGATGGAGGTTATAAAAAAGGATATAGATTTATTTGGATGGCATGAAGCACATACACCATTACCTAATAGAGATGATGAGAAAATCTATCTAGATATGCTTTCTAGATCTGTTAAGACAGAGGAAACTATAAAGAGTTTTTGGAGAGAAGCAGAGGAGTTAAATCTATCTAATAATATGAAACTCTCTATCTCAGAATGGTGGCCGATATATAGATATGTAGATGATTTTCCAATTAGATTATTTTCTCTTGAAAGTGCTTTATGGTCCGCTCTTCATCTGAATGTCTTCCAGCGTAATAGCCATGCGATGGAAACAGCTTGTCGAACTGTCTTCATTGGAATAATAGCATCTATATTTGATATTGAAAATGGTTCCCGCATAATCTTCGGAACACCAACATATCAAGTGTTTAAAATGTATAGTAAATATTCCGGTAATTATCGTTTATCTACCGAAGTAGACTCCCCAGGTTATATACCTTCTAGATCTATTCTTGGATCATCAGATGAGATACCATATCTAGATGTCTCAGCAACGATATCAAATAAATCAATCTATTTAGCAGTAATAAATAGGCATCCAAGAGATGCTATTCAAACAGAGATTAAATGGAATGGAATACATATAATAAATGCAGTTATCCATGAGATAAACAGTGGTTCCTATCTGGATGCAAATACTCCAGATAATCCAGATAAAATCAAGATTAAAACCTTTGAATGGAAACCAAAAGAAACCTACGCTTTTCCACCCCATTCAGTTACAATTATTGAAATTACTAATTATACGAATAGATTACCAAGGAAAGATTTCTCTAGAATTAATGGTACTCCTGATTTTTATGATAATACTAATGCTGATCATGATGGTATACTGAGTTATATCAAGAGAATTTTACATTTGAAAGAGCAATGGTATGATTTAGAGTATATTCCAAATAGAAATATAACAGTGGATAAAACTATATCCTCTATGGAGGGGGATTCTCTGAGATTATTTCAAGTTGTATCACAATACTCTTTTCAGATATTTCCTAGAATTCATTAGTTTTTCAAGTAAAAACGAATACATCTAGGATATCCTCTGATATGTTATCTTTTTCATTATATGCTAAAACCTTGAGGGTATGTAAACCAGGAGAGGCTTGTAGATCCCATTCATAGGGTTCTTGTTCATCTATATATTTAAGTTCATCATCTAGATAAAACTCTATTTTATTTGTATTCCCAGCTTCTACTTCAACAAGCAGTAGTCCTATAATCCTTGGTGCTGCCTTCTGTATCAAAGGGTTTTTCCTAAATATGATTGGCATCTCATAACCATAGATATAATTGTAGAGTATCCTTGGTTTCACTATATTAACCTTTGGTACATCTGGTTTAAGATTACCATATACCCCATCTAGATACATCACACCAGTACCTTTACCATACCATTCTCCAATCCATAGATCACTATAAGCTATTCTAAGCCAACCTTTTTCACCCCAACGTGTACCCCAGCTATTCTTTATAATCCAACATTGATTATAATCATCATAGCCAACAATAGCCATGACATGTCCACCAGCAACACCACCCCATCTATGCTTATATACACCGCCTTTATAGTAGAAGAAATCCCTCCAGAATATTATGCATACAACTAGTGGTCCATGTTCAATTAAAGCCTTTTTCATCTCATCTATATCATGTTTCACCCAGCCCCATTCTTTGATTTTAACAGTTCTATTCTCCCAACCAGGTAGACTTTCAAAGGAGAAATCATAGGGTCTATGTGGATCTGGGAAGCATCCCTCATCTGGTACACCATATTCTACTAGATAATTCACTGCATCTACTAGGTTTACATAACCAGCTTTATATGTTCCACCAGCATAGAAATATAGATGTGTCTCCGAGAGATCTGGATTATAGATTTCTTTTAGCTTATACTGCATCATTGTTTCCACAGCAGCAACTAGAGCATAAGCTTCACATGATGGAGCAGGGGTTTGATCTTTAATAGGTGTAGTATAATCTGTTCCATTTATATTACGCCAACTGAAATATGGCGGTAGAGTATTATAGCTAGAATCAATATAACTATCTTTAAAATCATATGCTAGTATAGAGGGTGTATACAATAAAATTGGTAAGAGAAATAATATCAACACTCTTCTTATCATTACAATATAAAATAGAATATACTATATATAAATGTGATTCTTATGGTATAAGATGAGAACCATCACAGGTAATATTAGAATAATAGTTTTCCCTACAACTACCAAAAGATATACCATATTCCTCTGTTTTCTCTCTAACCTTAGAAAGTATTTCATATCTAATATACTTGGGTAGATACCATGAGTTACTAATCTTCTCTCCTTCTTTAAAATATAGTTTCTCTAACTTTCCTGCTTCAATAGGGAAAACCTTTTTGAATCGTCTCCAAGAATCAAACCTTGGTTTAAAAGTAGATGTAGTAATATGGTTTACAAAAGAGAGTCTATCAACAAGTTCAGTAACCTCATCATCATTTATAAAAGGAATAATAGGATCTATTCTAACAATAATAGGTATACCATTTTCATATAATTCTTCTAATGCTTTAACTCTATTATTTGGAGAAGGAGCATTAGGTTCTAATCTCCTAGCTAGAGAATTTTTTAAGGTTGTAACTGTTATAGCTATAGAACATCTAGATTTACTAAGTATATCTATATCC
>QMTB01000175.1 GCA_003649845.1 Thermoplasmata archaeon
GAAGCTATAGGTTCTATCTGTAGTAGATTAAAGAGATGGGTGTTTAAACAACTTCTGAAGATTCTTAAAAAATCTCCTTCTATTCTACCTGGGTAAAATTTGCAAAAGTTCTATTAAAATAGAGTCTGTAATCATTTTTTTATGATGATCTTCATTCTAGGAAATTGCAATAGCAGAATAACAGTAAAGCTAAAATATAGGGAAAGTAGTTATATTATATAGAAGAAAGGATACGTGAGAGTAATGGCTAAGAAAAGTAGTAATGCAGGTTTTCATTCCGCTGCAGGTTTAATACGATATTTTGATGCAGAAGAGAAATCCTCTCTAAAGATACCACCATGGCTAGTAGTAGCTATGAGTATAGCCACTATGGTACTCGTTACCGCAGCGCATCTTATCTATAAACTTTAAAGATTTCTAAACTTAATTCTCTAGCTTTCTCTAGAGCTTCATCAATCTTATCTCTATTTGGACCGCCACTTTGAGTAAGCCTAGGTCTCCCTCCACCGCTACCACCTAATATATGACCTATAGTAGGTGCTATTTCTTTACTTAAATCGACTTCTATATCTTCTGATGCTGCAGAAGTTATCTTTCTACCATCATATAGATGTACTATATATCCAGGTTCTTTGATGATAGCTGTAGCTACGCTTGTAGAATCAGCGTTTGTTTTACCTATAATTAGTTTAAATCTTGTTCCAGGTATAGTCTCTGCATTCCCCTTTAGCTTTTCTATTTCCTCTATAGGAACGTTTTTCTCCTGTTTCTTCTTTTTCTTCCAATTTTTAAATAGATCCCTGCAAGCTTCATCTAATGTAGCGACAGATTTTCTTTCTTTCAAATCAGCTTCCTTTAAAAACCTGCGTAGTGTTTTATCAAGTTGATCTGGTAGAACAGAAAAAACCTTTGCAGCTTCTTTTATTTGACGAGATGGATTTGCTTTATCTGTTACTTCATAGAAAGGTTGTATTATCTCTAAAATTTTTTGATATCTCTCTTCTTCTTCTTTTTGATATATATCAACCATTTTACCTGCAGCAAAGATTATACGATTTACACCATCTTGAATTCTCTCACTTTTTATTATCCTAATTTTCTCTATCTCGCCTGTTGTATCTAGATGTGTTCCTCCACATGCTTCTACGTCTACATTAGGAATTTCAACAACTCTGATTTTATCTCCAGGCGGTACTCCTCCTTGATACAATCTAAAACCATATGTTTTCTCAGCTTCATTTCTATCCATCACTTTCTTTATAACAGATATATTCTTTTTGATAAATTCATTGGATAACTGCTCGATTTTTCTAATCTCCTCCTCCGATAGAGGTTTATAATGAGAGTAATCAAATCTAGCATCTGTTATATTTAATTGAGAACCTGCTTGCCATATATGTTCTCCTAGAAGTATTCTCAAAGCACCATTTATTACATGTGTACCTGTATGATGCTTCATAAGGCTATATCTGCGCTCCCAATCTATCCTGCCATGTACCTGTTCTGATAACTCTAAGGTACCGTCTATTAGATGAATGATTCCACCGTTCTTCTTATATACATATTTTACTTTTCTAACCTCTCCATCTTCTCCTATTATAACACCTTGATCACTAAGTTGACCTCCACCCTCTGGATAGAATGCTGTTCTATCCAATATAACCTCTGATCCATCTAAGGTTTTCCTCACCCAAATTACAGTCGCATCAAATTCCTTCATATAATGGTCCTGATAGTATAATTGTATCGTGTGTGGTAAATTTTCTTGTGTTTCCTCTTCAACCTTTTTTTCGGAGGAATGAGTATGAAGAGAAGCTACTTTTGTTTCAAAATTTTGAGGTATATCAATGTTTAAACCTTCTTCTCTAGCTATAGATTGAACAACAGTTGGAGGTATACCATGAGTATCATAGAGATAGATTAATTCATCCTCTTCAATCCTCTTTTTCTCTTGGATCATACGTTTAACTAGAGATTTACCCTTTGATAGCGTATCTCTATATCTCTCTGTTTCTATATCTAGAATTTCATGAATCTGCCTTCTCTGATATATTAATGATGGAAAATCATCTTGTAAGAGATCTAATTGTAGATCTACTACTTCTTTTAAAGGAACATCAAGTTTTATAGCTTCCATGAATCTAAGGCTTCTACGTATAAGTAAACGAGCTAAATAACCAGCTTTTACATTTGATGGTACAGCACCATCTCCCAACATAAAAGCTAAAGATTTAGTATGATCCGCTAGAGAATATACCGCTGCTTTGTCTCTAGGGTCATCAGAATGTGTTTCAATCCATTCTATTACCTCTGGGAAAACAGTTTCATAAACAGTTTTTGTACCTTGAGTAACCCAAGCGATTCTCTCAAGGCCATAACCAGTGTCAACAATATTTAGAGGGTTATTTGTATATGATTTATCCTCAATCACCATCTCTCCCTTTGGATCTTCTTTTAAATTCATAAAAACAAGGGTTGCAATCTCTAATCCACCTGCGAGAACCTCTAGGCATGGACCTGCATTTCCACCGCCATACCACATTTGTTCTTTATAAGTGATTTTTTCTCTTGGTATACCTATGGTTTCAGTGAAGAATTCATTACAATATCTTACTGTCTCCTCTTTCCAGTAGATTTCATCTATATTTTTATTAAAAGCATGATGCCCCATCATCTCAAACATTGTTAGATGTCTACCACTTACACCAACCTGATCGAGGTCATTTAATCTAATACATGGTTGAGATATCACTAATGGATTAGCAGGAGGTGAAACTATTCCAGATGTTACATGTGGTTGGAAATCAGCTATAGAAGCAATAGTTAGATATATATCGTTACGCCATCTAGCTATAACAGGCATTCTCTCTCCTGTAACTGGATAATGGAGACGACTGTGGCCATGCTTTTCAAAAAAAGATAAAAAGCTTTCTCTTACCTCTCTCAGAGAAAATATTTTTTTACCGAGAGGTTTCCCTATAAAACTAAAAGGTACACAAGGTTGATCGCCACATCTAGTATCATTTGGGTCGAGGGTCCAAAAAGAATCTCCACATGATTCACAGGTTTTCCTAACGTATCCATTTTCATGAAAGTATTGTAAATCTAACTCTTTTCTAAGGAACTCCTCATTCATAAGATCACTGGAGCAAATGGAATACATGATGGTTTAATAAGGTTGCTTACTCTTATAGCCAGTTAGGTTTAGCTGGAAAACGTTCTCTAAGCTGTATTTTATCTTCTCTGGCAAGCCAACCTATTGCATGATATACTTTTTGTTTATCTAGATTAGTCAGACGAACAAGAGAGGGTATATCCACGTTATCTCTAGTAGCTAAAGCAATCCATATCTTCCCTGCTGCTTTTCCAATATCTGGGGTTAAATTCGTTGGAGAAAGAGAATATTTTTCACCATCAAATAATATCTTGTTCTCCCTAGCAAGCCATCCTATTGCTATATATAGTTCGTAGGGTCTAAGTCCTGTTAGCTCAATTAGTTGAGATTCTGTTAAAGCACCATGATTGTTGAGTGCATCCCATACCAATCCAGCGTTCCTACCGAATTGTTCTAGAATATCCACTTTAGTGAGCACCTCTCATAGAGATAGTAGGGAATATTAAAAGATATATTAAAATTCTTTTGAATATTCCCATTTTTTTGAAGGGAATTTAAAAGTTTTACTAAACTGTAATGTCAAGTAACATCGGTAACATTCTGTTTTCGTAAATAAACATCTGCGGGATAACCGTAGATGCCTAGGTGGTATCTACTGTTGTTAATCCAATAAACAAAATCTTCAGTTTGATCTGCAACAGAATCAAACACTTTCTGTAACCTCAGATACTCCTCAACAAATGTCCTTATGCATCTCTCAACCTTTCCTTTAGCTTGAGGATAGTAGGGTGGAATGTAAACAACATCTATATC
>QMTB01000176.1 GCA_003649845.1 Thermoplasmata archaeon
ATACAGGATAATTTCTCACTTCAACTGTACCATTATTCAATACAGGAATGGTTCCAGCATCGAAGAATGTTTTTGGAGTACCAGCAACAGATGGAACAAAATTTAATGGGGATGTTCCCACTTTTTCCTTTGCCTTAAATGTTATACTTGCCAAAACTCCATGATACATAGGAAACGATTGATTCAATGCGAAGGAAAAATTAAAGGCTTGAATATCTATTTTGCCTCCAACATTATCATAACTCTTAAAGAATATTGCATCTCCTACCAATAAACTCCCTTTTTCTATGCTTTGCACTTCTATCAAAGAAGGATCAAATTCTATAAGACACTGCACACCATATACCCCTGTTGTTGAATTTACAACAATGTCTGCTGTAAATGTTTCATTGAAATAAACTGTCTGCCACTCTGGCACAATACTTAACTCGTTTGTTTCTCCATCTTGCGCATATGAAATAGGTAACGCAAATGAAAGTAATAGAATAAAGGGAAGAGAGATGATTATTGATTTCCTCATGCTTTTCATTTTTATCAACCTCCTCGTATTTAACCAGTCCATTTTAGTATTACTGCATAGATATCATCTACATCTATCACACCATCCTTGTTTACATCTTCTGGTATCCATCCTGGGCTGCCTGTTTCGCCCCAGTGCATGAGTATCTGGTACAAATCTGCAACATTTACATGTCCATCTCCATTGAGGTCTTCTGCTATCGGTTCTATCTCACAGCTACCTTCTGCAGTAGGTGTCTCTGATTTGGCATTGTCCAAATAATCTTCTGCATATGCATAGAATTCATAGTAACCTGGCTTATAATAGCCACCGTCTGGATTGTAGATGAATTCAAATATTACCGTTCTATTATTCTCTCTTTCTTCAATGCCCCATTCATAGCTACCATATTCCATCCATTCGCCCCAGTTTTCACCGTCTGGGCTATATCTGAAGTACAATGTCACTTTCTTCACTCCTGCAATATTATCACTTGCATTTATTGTTATATTAAATGGCATCTTTCCATTGCAATCTAATGTCATTGTAGTTGATGGGGCAGAGTTGTCAATGAAGAATTTCTGCTTATATTCATCGCTTTCATGTCCGAGCATATCTGTTGCCTTATAGAATATATGATATGGACCTCCTTCTGGGAGACTGCCAGCTGTAAGTATATAGGAAGCTGTGTGGCTACCTTCATAACTTGCTGTTTCATACCATATTATACCATCAAAGCTCCAGAATATCTTATCTATGCCTGTCCAATCCTCTTCAGGCATATCTGTTGCATTTATGTAGATTGGTGTATCGCTCCTTATTATATGTAGTGTTTCATCACCTAATACAACTTCAATGCATGGCTGTCCATATTCTTTTGTAACAACTGGAGGCTCTCTATCAGCAATAAGCTGGCACCATGTATCATATGTTCCGTGTTCAAACGGTGGTTGCTCTACATTGCCAACACAGTCATATGCTATTGACTTGAAACGATAGAAGCCAGCACCATATGGAGCATCAAATGATACAGTCCAGTTCGGGACATTGTTGCGAAGTGACCATGGCACATTATATGTGGCATATAATGTCCATCCAAGCCATGTTGTATTATCAAAACTATAGTTATAATACAATTCTACCTTGCATACTCCAACTGGTCCTCCACATCCATGATCTTCTATATCTACAACTGTTACATTGAATGGAGTTTCTTCAATCTGGTGTGGAATTATTTCTGCAACCTTTGATGTTGGTGGCAAAGCATCAACCAATTCTTCTTCAATAAATACATGGCTATTGTTCAAATAATCTCTAGCATCCAATACAATTCTATAAAAACCTCCTCCTTCAAAATGAATAATATAGCTTATATTCCCATCTCTTGCACCATCTATATCATGCAAGCCACCATCCTCAATCAAAATTTGTTTCACCAGTTCCAGCTGCTGGTTCCCACCTGTTTCATTCCAGTAAACACTTATAATAAGATTCCACACGCCTACGCCGCCACCGCAGCCGTCATCTGTAACATTAACCCATATGATTGTTGAGCAATTTACCCATGTGTTATTATTTTCATCAATATATTTTGGCTCTCCAATCGTCTTGTTTATATCTGGAGCAGTTGCATCAACAGCTATATCAATAGAATGCTGTGGAGATTCATGTCCGAGATAATCAACCATATCCCATTTTATCTCATGGAAACATTCCTCATTGAAATGAAGAACAACAGATATGAAACCTACTCTCTTATCTGTATCATTTTCATCATTATCATGAACATTCACATCATAAAGATGCTGATAATCATCTGGTTCATCTGGATTCCACCATACAGAATAGTTTAACCATTCTACTCCTGCACCATCGCCATCGCTTGCATTAATCCACAATGGAGTGCATATCTTTATGGTGGTGTAGTTATAGCCATTATATGTTAAATTTGCATTTGGTTCACCAAACTCATAAGTGCTTTCTGGATAGCTATTATCCACCATATGGCTCTGTAAATGCATTGGTTCGCTATTTGTATCATTTTCTGCATAAAATTCGATGTAGTATAATCCTTCCTCATTACTTAATTCATTAGCGAAGGTGAAGTTGCCAACATAAGCATGCCAGCCTGTAAATGCTGAGCCATTGGATATATTATATTGGATGGATGTATAATCTCCTTGTGCAGTAAAGTTAAATGGTGTGTCACTTGTCACATAACTATGCTCTATACCATAATACCATGAATGACTCGATGAATGGCTTCTGTGTTCGCTAATATGCCAGTAACCAGTATATGTCCAGTTTTGCACACCATTTTCAACATCATCATTAAGGGATATATTTCCTCCAAATTCTGTTATCTTTATATCATCAATGTACCATCCTTCCCAGTAGTTATATAGAGTGTCGTTTGTATCAAATGAGAATTTTAACACGATACTATCACATGGAACATATGCAGATATATCTATTTCCTCATATACCCATACTGGCTCAACATTGAAACCAGCGGAGCTGTAATACATGTAATCTCTGAAGGATGGTGTGGTCGGATCACTATCTGGATTGAGTGTCTTCAGTAATGTGAAGGTATATCCACCATCTGTGGATATAGAAACATTCATAAGGTCATAAGATGAGGAATTAACTCCTTCAATCTGCCACCATGTCCAGAATGAAAGAGTAGCCACGTCTGCAGTAATATTAATTTTCGCAGATACAAGCTCTCCACTATTTATTGTACCATCATCATAATCATATTTAATGAACTGTGGTTCTCCAATATGCTTCTCCGTTACTGGGGTTCCCAATGTAAAATTAAGCCAAAGATGCCCAATATCATTTAGTATGGTCTCATTTATTATGGTAACATTGGCACCACTTTTTCCTGCAAATGTTACAGTTCCAATTAACGTATCTCCATAAAACCATTCTGTCCAAGGTCTATCATTGCCTCCTAAACTTATAGTATAGTTGCCATTGGCATCCGTTACATTCCATCCCCACGCTCCTGTGTTAACATCTCTTATTCTCACAATAGCATTTGCTACAGGATAGCCATTCTCATCATACACAACACCCGCAATGGGGCATGGATGCGTATATGCTCTTGCATTTTGCATAGGGAAGATTGCCATTGCTAATATGGCAGTAATAAACATTACTACTATTCCCTTCTTTATCTCCAAACTACCTATTCTATATTTTCCTTTATTCATTTTTTTTCCCCCCTTTCAATTGCATCGTTAAGTTAAGGAATATGTTGGTTCTTTATATAAATTTCTATTTTTTTTCAGATTAGAATCGGCAGATACAGATTTACCGTTTTTAAATCTGTATTTTGTTATTGTAAGAGCTCGGCAATAACAAATTTTCAACGAAATATTTGTTTTGCTGCTG
>QMTB01000177.1 GCA_003649845.1 Thermoplasmata archaeon
AAATAATAGGTATAGATAGAAAAGCATCTATTATCTTAGATATATCAAGAGTGTAGATGGTATAAAATAGTAATACTATACCTATCAGAGGTAAGAATTTTTTAACACGTGGAAATACCTTCAAATTGCATCCACCAAATCTTTATAGTTTCAAACGTAACTTCCTAATCTTCTTCAATTCTGCTTCTGTAAGTTTCTTCTCTCTATGTTCAACATGTTTAACCTCTATCTTCTCTATGAAAGCATTAGAAATTAATTCGCCATCTATATATGTTGGAATAGGAACATCAAGTAATGCTAATACCGTTGGAGTTATATCTAAAACAGATGCATTAACATTCTTACCTTTCTCAATATTTCTACCATACATAAATAATATGCCATTTCTCCGATGATCTCCAAGCCAATCATAGAAACCAGGTGGAGATAAAATCTCTAGTTTAGACGTTGAACGTAACATCGAACGTAACCCTTGAGGTGGTTGAAGAAGCTCCTGGGCACCATATTCTTCTTTTAAATCAAATATTATATCAAGGGGATCATTTACTGCATCTTCTCCATAAATCTCCTCCCATCTATACACTTTTTCTACTATATTCTCATTAGTATCAGGGTCTCTAATGTTTTTAAGGAACTCTATAAGTTCACCTCTAACTTTTTCATAGTTATCCTCATCAACTACTCCTCTACCATATTTATCTCTACGTATAATTCTTATACCTCTAGAACAAACAGAGTGATAGAATGCTTTAGATGAATCAAAATCTATACTACTAGCAGCACTACTAGATAAGATCAATTTTCTTCCAATAGAAGATCTAGCTATCTTCTGTATAGGTAGAATATGAAATAAGATTCTACTGGTTTTCTCAAAGAATGCAGCTGTTAATGTTTGCATATTATGAGTAGGATTACCCTTGGTTTTAAGATAACCAGCGTTATATAAAGCATTATTTACATAGAGATACTTCTTTGGTTTACCGAAACCATGATCAGAAACTATTATAAAAGTAGCATCAGGGTATCTATCTATCATTCTCCCTATATATCCATCTGCTTTTTGATAACATGATAATATGAGATCCATTCTATTCCATAATAGATGTTGTACATCATCTGTTCCTCTGAAAACAACCATAGTGAAATCCCATTTATACCTCTCCATGAGATTCATTGTAACAGTTGCATGAGAAGTAGTAATAGCATTAACCTGCTCTGCAAGACGTTCAGGAGCATATCTAGCAGTTAAACCCTTAGGTATATCATCAACAGCTACTTGCTCTAGTTCATATCTACCAAGTTTTCCAGGCATAAGTTCTTTTTTAATAGAAGGAGGATAGGTATACATGGAATCAGGAGAAGGAGTGAGTAAACCTGTTATCATAACACCATTGATCTTCTCTGGTGGATAAGTACCAGGTACATTAACTATAATACTATTTCTATCATTCTCTGTTAATAGATTCCAAACAGCTGGTACCTTACGGAGACGAGATGATACAATCTTCTTTGAGAAACTATCTGTTCTAAAGAAATCATATATACCATGTTTACCAGGTTGACAACCTGTAACTATTGAAACCCAAGCTGGTGCACTATACCATGGAATAGTTGATCTTAGATTACCATAAACTCCTTCTCTCATAATCCTAGAGAAGGTTGGTAGTTTACCTTTTTTAACCCAGTTTTCAATTAAACTAAGGGTACCACCATCTAAACCTATAACAACAACTTTATTATCTGAACCCATATTTGGGTCCTCCAGTTTCTAAATAGGGAGTAGAAGTAAAGTTTAATATTTTTTGGTAAAAAAAATCTTCTTTCTCTATACTAGAGGGATAAAAAAAATAATTTATAGGATGCATCAGAGGATATCTATCTTTATTATCACCACCAGGTATAAGATAAGCGGTATCGCCTATACCATCATTATTACTATCACTGCCATTATAGTCAGACCAGTAGTTACCCTCCAAGCTATTATCCCATTGATTAACACATTCATCATATGCTTGCTGATCATTATCAATAAAATCATTGTAATAAACTTTATTTCTATTAGATTCACCATATATCTTTACACCTAACCGGTTATCGATGAAAACACAGTTCCTTATAGTATTATTGTATGAACCAGAGTAGATTCTAAGACCAAAGCCCTCATTCCCATATATTGATACACCATATCTTCCACAGTGAGAGGATGTACAATTAATAATGATGTTATCATGAGACTTATGGATGTTGAAACCAGACCATTCGCAACTACAATTTCTAACAATGTTACACGTTACATTATCCCATAGGCATATACCACATCCATAGGTTTTAGTATGACAATCTTGGATGAGATTATAGTTTGAACCTCTATTAGCACCTATTCCACAGAAGCTTCTAGAAACATTTACATTCTCTATAATATTATTACAAGAATTATTCTCTATATTTATCGCTTGATAGAAACCTTTGATTCTAACATTCTCTATACTTCCATTAGTTACATTATGTAGATTAATTGCACGTATCCTCTTATCTAAGAAATTATAAAAATAATAGTAGCATATTATTCCATCTATAAACTCTAGTTTTACATCCTCTATTATAAAATATGCACTTGTATTTCTTATCGATATACCTGCAAGTTCCTTCTCTCTAAAAACATCTGGAAATCGAATTCTTATAATAAAATTATGTATGAGATATGGATTATCAATTGTACCATTACCAGATGAAACACCGTTTTCAATTGTAAAATCTTCATCTCCATCTATATAGATAGGACCTCGAACCATAGGTTTAGATGGATTTATCTGTGAAGGGATATGAAAATCTATCGCTTCTATATCAACAACTGTATACATTGGAGTACTAAATAAAATCAGCAGGATGAACAAGGTTTTACTAAACACTACTAACCCTCCATAATAGTTTAACTACCATAAATATTTTCTAAATTTTTAATATTTTATGTTTCTTAAGAAAAATTAGATTTAAAAAACCATGTGATAATAGAGTTTTTATATATCAATGTTTAGATTTTCTTTGAGTATTGTATAACCTGTGATATAACTATTAGAGAAAGAGAAGCTATACAAGATATTAAACCCCATCCTAAACCCCATTTTGCCTGTATATTATAGTTTATCTCCTCTCCAGGTATCCTAGTTTGATAGATTCCAGTTCCAATAAAACTTCCAACGCTAATTGAAGTGATCTTCGAGAAACCATAGTAGAATAAAACTATAGTTAAGATTAGAAGAATTATCGGTAGTAATCGAAGTAGAATTTTAATTCTCCTACGAGTGATATAATTGTTTATAATAAGTAACACACCACTTATAATTAGGAGAATAGGAAATACATATAATAATAGCAATATATTCTCGGGTAGATTAACTTGTTCACCACATATAATATCTGGAGCACTATAGAAGCTGATTATCGATGGAGGCATTATATATATCTCTGTTGTTATCTTTAGAGAATCATTAGAAGCACCATTAAGTATCCACCATGGATACATCATAGAGAATACTATTAGTGAGAGGGAAAATAGGTCTAAAGCTAATTTTTTCTTCTTTTTTAAATTTAGGAAACCTAGTGTTATAAATAGCAGACTTATAGAGAGAAATATTATCGGTAGAGTAGATGGTTTATCTGCTAATATATCAATGCTTCTAGATTCAACAATAGTTATATGTCTCTCTCCTATAATTTGATCTTCATATATCTTCAGTAGATATCTACCTGGTGGAATAGAAACCTTATTTTTATCAAATGTCTTAGAGAGATTTTTTCTAGTAACAACTAGTTTAAAATCAGATATAGTTAAACATCTTCTATCTGCAATATTAACTGTTATATTATATTCTGCGAGGAATCTTATAT
>QMTB01000178.1 GCA_003649845.1 Thermoplasmata archaeon
CTGTATTCTAGCATCAACCTCAGTCTTCTTAACCTCAAAAGCAGCATTTACAAGAGCAATCTTCGCATTCTTAATCTGCCGAGGCATACCCTCATGTACCCGCTCTTTATCTAAGATTATACCCCTGATCACCTCTGTATTCTCTATTGAGCCGCCTTGTTGTTTCTGAATCTGTATGTTGTCTAGATCAACAAAGGTTTTTCCATTTCTAGTTTCTCTTATAGTAGTTAGTGCATCAACAACTATATCTGCAAGGAATTCTTTAGAGCTACTGGCGCTTTTGCTAGCCATAGCTGTCGTTGCTATATTTCTAAGTAATTCCTTGTCATTGGGTTTTAACGGTTTGGCTATTTCATTTAAAACCTCTATTGCTTTATCAGCTGCAAGTTTATATCCAGCTGTTATCACAGTTGGGTGTATATTTTGATCCAATAAACCCTGCGCGACTTTCAATAATTCACCTGTTAATATAGCTGCACTTGTAGTACCATCACCACATTCTTCATCCTGTGATTTCGCTACCTCTATAATCATTTTTGCAGCTGGATGTTCTACATCTATCTCTTTTAGGAGAGTTGCTCCATCATTTGTAATCACTACATCACCGAGAGAATCTACTAGCATCTTGTCCATACCTTTTGGACCTAGCGTTGATTTTACTGCATCTGATATAGCAATTGCTGCCAGTATATTATTTGATCTAGCTGTCTCTCCTTTCTCTCTTGTTGTTCCTTCTTTTAAGACAATTATCGGTTGTTGTCCCGTCATCATTTTTTATCACCTCCCAAATTCTAGTTTTCTAATTTATGTCTAGATTCTAGGAGGAGAAAAGTTGCGGTTACTATGACTAATTATCAATGCATCGCAGGGATCTATAGGTAGATGGCGATAAAATTCAGTGTACTTTGGTATAGAGGGTTCCTTGTCTATCTGAGATTCTCCCAGTATTGACATGGAAACCTCCTCCTGCACAAAATGATATATGATTACTTCTATAAATATTTTTCTATCAGGGTTTGAGAGTAGTGAAAAACTCTATTAACCTGTATAAATCAACAAATTTTATGTATTAGATAGATTCTTCTAAAAAATTAAATATCTTTATAGGTGGAAATAAGTAAATGGTTAAACTTTCCTTTTACGGTGGAGTAAAAGAAATCGGTGGCAATAAAATACTACTAGAGGATAATGGTACTAAGATTTTTCTTGATTTTGGAATGAGTTTCGGACGCAGAGGACTCTATTTTGAAGAATATCTCACACCTAGAACAGCAAATGGAATAGGAGATTTCCTTACTATGAAACTAATACCAGATATACCAGGTATATATCGAGAAGATCTACTAGAACATATAGGTAGAAAACCTGAGGAACCAAATGTACAAGGTGTTCTCCTATCACATGCACATGCAGATCATGCAAATTACATTTCTTTTCTCCATAAAGATATACCTATATATTGTGGAGAAACCTGTAAAAATATTTTAGAAGCCGTCAGCGAGCAAAGTCAACGTAGCATAGAAAATGAGGTTATGGATTTCAAACCACGACCGCTCTATAGAAAGGATTATAAAAAACCACCTATACCAAGGATTTTTAAAACCTTTAGAACAGGAGATAAAATAAAGATTGATGCTCTAGAGATAGAACCTATACATGTAGATCATAGTGTACCCGGTGCCTATGGTTTCATTATATATACATCAGATGGAATAATAGTATACACTGGAGACCTAAGAATGCATGGTTTACATTCAGAGATGACATCTGATTTTATTGAAGCAGCTAGAGAAGCTAAACCAAAGGTTATGATAACAGAGGGGACTCGAATAGATATAGATAAAACAAATGAATCTGAAGAAAAAGTATATGAGAGATCTAAAGAAAAACTAATGAAAAATAAAAAAACATCTATTATAGATTTTAATTTTAAGGACATTGATAGATTCAGAACCTTCTATCGGATATCTAGAGAGTTAGATAAAAAACTGGTTATAAGTTTTAAACACGCTTGTTTCCTTGAAAAATACCATAGAGATCCAAAGCTTAAGGCACCTGATAGTAGAGATGAAAATATAATGCTTCTTAAACCTAAGAGACTAACAGGTACATATATCAATGAAGATTACACTGAGAGATATATAAAAGAGAGATTAGATTATCCAAATATTATTACTGCAGAAGAGATTGCAAAGAAACCAGAGGATTATATAGTTGTACTCAACTTCTGGTACTTCAACACCTTGATTGATCTAAAACCAGATTCTGGAGTATATATACATTCTCTATCAGAACCATTTAATGAAGAAATGGAGATATCCTTTGAAAGAATGATGAACTGGTTGAAATTTTTCAATCTAAAATTTGTTCAAGCACACTGTTCTGGACATATCAATGGAGTAGATCTAAAAAAACTTATATTAAATATAAATCCTAAAGAACTTTATCCGATACATACAGAACACCCAGAGATGTTTAGAAAACTCGGTATTAAAACAAAAATGGTGAGAGAAGGAAAAACGTATAAAGTGTGATATTATTGAAAGTTAAGTGATATCCTTGGTGGATACCATGATTGATCTATATGAGTATAATAAAAAACGTGATGAACAAATGATGATAAAAGCAGATACAGGTAAGAGAAGGAAGGAACAATTCATTGAATCTCTAAAAGAAGGAGATGTCATAAACGAGTTATTCGCTGTAAAAAGAAAAGATCCTTTAAGGGGATATAAAAAAGGAACTATGTTTAGTTTCGTAGCTGCTGATAAAACAGGAGAGATAGATGTTAAATTCTGGGGTGGAGAGAATAGAGATAGAGTTAAAAGACTCTATGAGAGTTTTAAAGTAGGAGATGTAATTCAAATAAGATCTGGAAACGTTGAATCCTATAATGAGAAACTACAGATATCCATCAATGAAACAACCGGTGGTATGAGACGATGTAGTCCAGAGGAATATGAATCCAGTGATTTTATAGCAGCATTAACAGAAGAAGAAATAGAAGAATTATATAAACAACTATTAGAATATATGAAGAAGATTAATAATCCTCAGCTTAGAAGATTATTAGACACATTCTTTGGAGACCCTGATTTTGTAGATAAATTTAAACATTCTCCATCTGCAATGACACATCATCATAATTATATAGGTGGAAACCTACAGCATACACTTGGCGTAGTTAGACTATGTGATAATATATGTGATATGTATAATGGTATCAATAGAGATCTAGTTATAACAGGCGCTATATTGCATGATATAGGTAAGTTAAGAGAATATAAATTAGGTGCAACAATAGATAAAACAGGTATAGGAAACTTTATTGGCCATATAGTTATAGGAGATAGATGGATTAGAGAAAAAATAGAGGAACTTAGAAGACAAGACTATGTTTTTGATAGGGAATTAGAGAATTATCTATGCCATATGATATTAAGTCATCACGGTAGATATGAATATGGTTCTCCTAGACTTCCTAAGATAGTTGAAGCACAAGTTTTATTTCAAGCAGATCTAATGGATTCACAAGTTAAAAACTATTTACAGATAATGGAGGAGAATCGACAAATTTCTGATGAGGACTGGGTATTTGTATGGGATGGAGATATAGGTAGAAGAAAAGCTATGTATCTAGTAGATATAACCAGTATAGGCGAGAAGATATGAGGATAGATCTAATGGATATATTATGCTGCCCCGTATGTAAAGGAGAGTTGGAGTTAAAAGTAGATAAAAAAGAAGGTGACGATATATTAGAAGGAAAACTGATATGCCATAAATGTAATGTTAAATATCCTATACAGGAGGGTATACCAGATTTACTGCCTAGAAATATCTAAGAATAATTGTATAAGATGAATATCAATCC
>QMTB01000179.1 GCA_003649845.1 Thermoplasmata archaeon
AAGGGAGTTTTTATTTCTCCCCTCTTTATATTTTTTTTATCTTTTATCTAATAAATATTTTTTAATAGTTGAAATCTCACCATATATAATTTCTATAGTTCTCTGAATCTCTTTTTACCATATTGAAGGTTCTTTCAGTAATTTCAACGATTTTTTTGAATCTATCACCATGTAGATTTAGTAATATCTCCTCTAGATTTATTTTTAGAGATTCCTTCATAGATGACGCTATTAATATATATCTTACCAGCCACATAGCAAGTTTTCTTGCAAATTCAGGGTCGTTCCTCCTAGCTACGTTTTTAAAAATACTCGTTTGAAGCAGCTCCTCTATTGCCTCCTTAATTGATGTATCTGATGATTCACCCATAGGACTTCACTTAACCTTAATAATAGGTTAATTTCAAAATATTTATATATTTCTATATTATATTGTAAAAATAATTTAATTTTAGTACTTTGTCAGTTTAATTATAGGTTCCAGTATTCAGATAATTTACTTTTTAGAATAGAGACTAAGGTTTTTACCTCCTCATAGCGTTCTAATGAAAAAGGATCGTCCTCTACGAAAATTTGGTTTTTATTTATCAATCCACATACTATATTGTAGGATGCTTTAACTGAAGCTGAACGATTATATCCCCCTCCAAATACTACTAGTAATTTATTACAATATGAGGCGATCTCTGCAATCACCTGCGCGATCTCATAGTAGGTTTGAAAACTCAAGTTTAGATTTGCCAGAGGATCTAGATGATGAGTGTCAACACCTGCTTGATAGATTATAAGTTGGGGTTTGAATTGTTCTTCAAGTGAAGGAAGAATCTCATTAATGGCATATAGATATGCCTTACTTCCAGTTTCCGGTGGGAGTGGCAGATTTACAGTGTATCCCTTGCCTTCACCTAATCCAATGAAATCTATTGGTCCAGTACCAGGATATAGTGTGCGTCCATCTTGATGGAAAGAGATATTTAGAACAGATGGATCACTTGCGTATATCTCTTCGGTTCCATTGGCATGATGTACATCTAGGTCAATCACTAGAATCCTCTTTAGACTATGTAGTTTCTTTAGATGTTCAATTGTTACTGCTATATCATTGAAGAAGCAAAAACCAGAGGAATGGTTTCTTGCTGCATGATGGAAGCCTCCAAGGGGGTTTATCATCAGTTCATAGTCTTCGAAAAGTTTCTCTCCAGCATACATTGTTCCACCGGTAGCCCACCGTGCATACTCGTAGATTCCAGGAGGAGCCGGAGTATCTATAGCCAGCATCCCCCCTTTCTCGCTTAAATGTTTTATCAAATCCACATAGCTTTTATCATGAACTAATGATAGATCCTTTTCTTCAGCAGGTTTAGGAGATATAACTGAGAATAGTTCTAATATATTCTTTTCCTTTAAAATCTCCATGGCCATTCTAGGTCTCTCACCAATCAATGGATGATCATCACCGAGATCATATTTATTGAAAATTTCATGATATACTATTCCTCTCATCCAAATTATTATAAGATATCCTGTTTCAAATAATTTTCCGCTCCTAAATGTATATATAGATATATCTCAAAATTTATTCTATAATATATCTTTAGTTATATCTATAAATATAACTTATATAACATCTAATTAAATATCTTTAAAGATATATCTTTGTATCTATTTTATATGGATCCAGTTAGGAAAATCGGGAGATACTGATTTGAACCTTTAATGGACACTAATCCTCTATATGTTATTTCAAATGAATCTGGTAGTAGATGCTCACCATCTCTAGGTATTAACTGTTCATATGGTATGAGTATGTCTGTTTTAATCCAAGTAGTATCCTGCGGAGGTATAGTATAGTTATCCATGACATCATATCCAACTTCTCTCTTCATATTCCCATCAACACGCCACATAATCCAGGAGATATTTGTAAGATAAAAGGTAATCGGTGTGGGATTAATGATGCCTAAATCTACAGTTGCTCGCATACCCTTCAATGTAAATCTTACATCTCCATCAAGAGATAAACCGCCAAAGGAGTTATTGAAGAAAACATCAGCTAGGGAAGGCATATTCACTTTGGTTTCAATATTAAATGGGATGCTGATAGAAACACCAGCAACTTTTATCTTTGATAAACCCTGGACGGTTATATTTTTAGTACCTTTATCCATTGCACTATACTCTATAAACCCTTGAATAGGAATTGTCATAGATCCTCTTGGAGGAATAACACCATCCTCTATCTCTATATGGCCAAAGGAAACGTTCATATTATCTGCCAGATTGATACTGATATTAGATACAGAGATCTCAAAATCCTCTAGATTTTTGATACTAATTTCCCCTATAAGATTTACACCTGTTTCATTAAAACCTTGGATATTAAAATAGGTTGATACCATTGGTGTGCTAAAAGTTTGAAGAGACTCTGGTATATCTGTAGTAACAAAAAAATGGAGGGGTAAAATCTTTTTGAATAAACCAAGAATAGAGAGATCTATTTTACCTGAAACCTCATTTCTTATTGTTCCAATTTCATCTATAGAAAATGTTTCAGCAGATGTAAGAGATGATCTTCTAAAAGCATAGATAGTTTCACTAGGAAAACTGATGACACCTATCTTTTCTCCATGGATATTATATGATACAATCTTGAGATCCTCAATGGAGATATCATATGAATTTATATTGGAGATATTAATTACAGCTTGAATGGTTATATCATCTGGAGTAACATCTAATATCTTAATCTCCACATCAAATATAGGTACACCAATAGAATCTAAAGAAAGCATCATAGAGAAGAATAAACCTGTAAGTATAATATTTCCTATGATAGATAAGATTATGACCTTCTTATTCATCAAAATCAAAATATCACCAATATAGAATAAAATCTATTTATTAAATTATTTTTCATTAAAAAATCTTCTATTTAGATGCTATAAAAGGGTAAGAGAAAGTAGTTAGACCGAAGAGTATAGAACCACTTATCTCCCCTTTAATTTCAACAGTAGGTGATCCACCTTTCCAGATATTTCTAAGGGTATTTACTGCAGCTTCTGCAACACTACTATAAACCACTATAACAGATATATCCTTCCTAACTGCAGTGTATGCCTTAATATCCACCCCAGAAAAATTGCCATAACCTATAGATATATTTTCAACAAAAATCTCAAAATTAGAAGATAGAGAAGAAATATCATGAGAAGAAGGGTTACTGATATTAAGAGTTAATATAAAGGTACAATCTGTTAAACCAAATCTAGATATATATACAGATTCCACGGATACATCTACATTTTCAAGAGCTTCTACATCACCATAATAATTTGAAATAAAAAAAACAGTGACGATCAATAAAATAACCACAGCCATAGTGATATAGCTTCTTCTCACCTGCATAAAACAACATATAACAACCTATTTATCTGACTTACGATGATTTTCATATTGTTTTTCATGCATGGTTTTAATCCATCTTGGAAGCCCCTCTAACTTACTAACCATAGTATATCTAGCAAAAATCCTCCTAAAAGATACATCATATTCTACCCTTCCTTTAAACTGCTGTATCATAACCCTGCATAGATTACCTCCCCTTCTATCCCAATCAGTTAAAATAATTACTTTTTTAAATCTTGATGCAACCCAGTCACAGAAATCTATTAGAGATTTACCCTTATTAAAAGTTAAAATAACCCCTCTAACACCAAGTAAATGAAGAGCTTGCAGATCCTTCTCCCCTTCAACAATAATTGGAATAGATTTATTCTCCTCTTGGAGATCAGATATAGTTTTCTCTACCTCCTCTAATATCTCTTTTAAATTCATCAAATATTCTCCTCTAATTTCTTAACAACATTATCA
>QMTB01000180.1 GCA_003649845.1 Thermoplasmata archaeon
ATCTATAATCTTCTTTATAACATTAGCTGGATAAACAGCACCAGTGGGATTATTAGGGTTTATAATCACTATAGCCTTAGTTTTTTTTGTAATACGCTTCCTTATATCCTCTATATCAGGTTGCCACCCTTCTTCTTCTATACATCTATATGGTATTGGTTCTGCGTCATTAAACTTAGTTATAACTCTATACTGTGGATAAGTTGGTCCTGGAATCAATATTTCATCTCCAGGATCTAATGATGCATTTAGAAACATCTGTAGAGACTCTGTTACACCAGAGGTTATACATATATGCTCACGGGTATAAGTAACGTTATTCCTCTTTTTCTCTCTATCAATAATGGATTCTATAAGTTCAGGATAACCTTCAGAAGGTGAATAACCATTTTCTCCTCTGAGTGTTGCTTGATACAGTGCTTCTTTCATATGAGGAGGAGTATCAAAATCATATTTATTTGGATCACCTATATTTAAATGTAAGATCTTATATCCTTTCCTTTCTAATTCCTTAGCTGGTACAACTAAATCACGTATAGCATAAGATACGCCACTTGATCTTTTAGAAGCTTTTATCATATGAATGCAAGGTATTATAATGTTAAATAAAAATGTTTCCAGATATTATTGAAGGAGATCATCTATATTCTCAGATACACCTGATGCTGATAATAGTTCTTTTAAAGCATTATGATACTCCTCTGGCGTAGCTTCAAGTAATCTTCTAGCATATTCTTCTAGGAATTCTCCCATTTCAATTTCTATATTAGAGTATCTCCATTTTTGATCCCCTGCTCTACCAAGTGCTAATAGAAATGCATATGAGATTGACTTACCCTTTGTATCACTAGGAGTATTCCTAATCTCTGAGAGAGTTTTTTCTAATCCAAATATATGATAGGTTCTAGCTATATGATCTGCAAAAGCTGCAATAGTAGGCAAGTTTTTATATCTAGGTAGCTTTGATGAAATCTCCTGTCTCTCCTTGTATTCCCATGCAGTTTTTAATATCCCTGATGGTGTATCATCTAGAGAAACTAGATCATTTGCTAGATCTTCATCTACAAGTGACGATAAAACATCTAAACCGTATTCCTCCCAGAATTGCTCTAATAAACCATTTGGTGTAATATTACTTACAACGACAGGGTGATCAATCTTCTCTAGAATCCAAGATAAAGCATATCTCTCATATGGTTTTGGATTTAAAGCATTTATAAAACCATCGATGTCATCACCATAAGATTTTCCATCTAATATAAACTCTACTTCATGTTTCTTCCTTAGATTTTCTCTTCTCTTCTCCATATTACTAACTATAAGTTGATAATCAGATAAAGCCCCGGATAGATATTTATCAACAAAAAATGTTTCAACTTCTCCCCTATCTTTTATAATATGTCCTATAACCTCTATATTAAAATCAGAAGATATATCTGGCTCTATAAGGTATCTAGTTATAGAAAATAAGGTGTTACCAGAGTTTTTAGTACAACTTTTACATAGAGCAATTATTACATTAGCTGAATTCCATTGTATTCTCAGATAGGGTCTATTCTCTACCTCCTGTTTATCTCTGGCCTTCTCCATGGGGATATGTTTACAAGAAGCTACATCTCCATTTAGATTTAAAGATAGCTTATCTATTATGAAATCTATAAATTCTTTAGGTGGAGAAGGTTTATCACCTTTAGAGACAAAGGAATTATTCCAAGAATATATATGGAGTTTTCTCTTCAAAGCTATATCTCTTACCCCAAGTAGTCTTAGAGAAGGATCATCTAGATGCTGTACAGCAACTAGGAATTTTTTATCTGCTTTGCCACGTTGAGCATAGGTTACCTCACCAGTGGGAAGTCTTACAACTGCTAAAAAAGGAGCTTTTTTAGAATGAGCAATTAAAAGTGTACCTGCAACTGCTCCTGCCAGTGATTTCTTCTTAGAAAATCTCTCTAGTTTATCTACATTATCTTTGATAGAATCAATTTTTTTAATCTGCCGTATTATACCTGAGAAGGCTTTTTTTGAAACATTATCCTCAAACTTAGGTAGAACTATAAATGGATCCTCATATAGTTTCTCTGCATTTTGCAAAAGTTTCTTCTCAACAGATTTAGATGCCGTTCTAACAGAGAAACGTTTTGGTCTCCTTGTTTTTTTCATAGTGATCGAGGTAAAATAATAGATTAGGTTAATAAGTCTGTTCCTCTTTTTTCAATAAAAAGATACCGTGAGAGGAGAGGAAAAATATGCAAGTGTATGAAGCTATAATTAAACGTAGAAGTATTAGACGCTATAAACAGAAACCTATACCCTTAGAGATACTTAGGAAACTAGTTAATGCAGCTCGTCTTGCGCCATCAGCTGCAAATCTACAACCCTTCAAATATATAGTTGTATATGATAAAAACCTATGTGATAAGATTTTTAAAACAATAAAATGGGCTAGTTATCTTAAACCATCTTGGTCTCCAGAGAAAGAAGAAAGACCAACAGCATATATTGTATTTCTCAATACTCAAAAAGATAATCCATATTATATGAGAGACATGGGTTTAGCCGCAGAGAATATAATGCTTACTGCAGAGGAAGAAGGTATAGGTAGCTGCATCCTATATAATATTGATAGAGAAGCTATAAGAGATATACTGAATATACCTGGTGAATATCAAATTGATTCCATGATTTCCCTAGGTTATAAAGGAGAAGAGGTTATACTAGAGGAAGATAGTAATAGAGTAGAATACTGGCGGGATGAAAATGATGTACTCCATGTTCCAAAGAAGCCTTTAGAAGAAATCCTCATCATCAATAGATTTCCCTATCAATAGAATTTAACTTAAATTTATATATAAAAGGCATCACATATAGAAAGTTATAATTCCTTATCTAATAAACTCTATTGAAACGCTATATAATAGAAACATTAAATAGAGGAAACATATACAGCAAAGAAATCTATGATATTTGATATTATACTTACACCGATATTAATCATATATATGATTCTTATATCTTATAGTACAAAGAAAACCTATGAATGGATGAGAGATAGAGGAATAGCAGAGAAAGATGCAATATATTTTAATAGGAAATTTGTTCATATATTTGCAGGTGGTATAGTAACACTTTTCATACCATTTTTTTCTTCGCCTATATTTCCATTGATAGCAGGTATATTGATAACATTGATAACATTTCTATCGCATATTAAAGGTGGAAAACTATACTGGTTTCAAACATCGGAGGATAGAAACGATGTAAATTTCTGTATAATGTGGACAATCTCAATAGTAGGACTATGGTATATACTTGGTAATCCATGGATAGCGATTATCCCTGCTCTATACATGGCTTTTGGAGATGGAGTAACTGGTTTGATAAGGAATAAATTTTTTAAAAAACGTTTTAAACATCCTATTGGGAATTGTTTTATGTTCGCTGTATGTGCCCCTATTGGTATCATACTTGCATTTATCTCCACTATACAAGGTATGACCTTATGGGCAGTGATTGCGGCTGCTTTTGCATCTTATATTGAAAGATATGAATTTGGATCTATTGATGATAACGTGCTTATAACATCCTCTGCATCTATAGTATTACTAATCGGTTTCTATATTTTATATTTTATATATTAAAACTATATATGAAATTGCGATATACTACTGATATTTAGAGGAAAAATATGAGGGAGAAAACATAGTTCAAAACTTTTGCACTTTTGAAAAACAATCAAAGGTTACCTAGATAAACAAGCCTACAATTCATCCCATCGTTTGGGATGGGATGAAAATATGTTGTTCACACCAGATATAGATA
>QMTB01000181.1 GCA_003649845.1 Thermoplasmata archaeon
ACTCTTCTTTGATAAAACCTATAGAAAATTTCCTTTATTTTAGAAAATTAAATCCTGCTTTGATTTTAAATTAGATATCATTTTTCTCTTTTAATTTGTTTCTCAATTCTCAAACTATAAATATATAATCTAGACGTCTCTCCAATTATAATGTTCACCGCTGCCACTACTAATAAGCTATATCATTTCAGAATTCTTATCTTAACTATGTGCCGATTATCACTACATCTTTAACCGATTTAATAGAGCCGAATGGAAATACTAGGTTACCATTTTTATCAAGATGATATAATCTTGGATCTATATCATCAGATGGTTCTACAAGTACATCTATAAGTTCTCCTGTTTTTTCATCTACAGTAGAATTTCTCAATATACCAAGGTATAATCCTTCTTCACTCATAACCGTTTTTCCACGAAGTTGATCTTCTGTAATCTTCATAATCCCACCTCAAATATTATGCATATATAATCTCCTTATCTCTTTTATCTTTTTTGGCTACTCCACTTCCGAGTTCCTTTGATACATTCTCATAATATTTTATTACATCCTCTGTTAAACTTGCATGTACACTCTCCATAGCTTTCTCAAAATGTTTCTTTGTAACCTTTTTAGCACTTCTATCCTTCCTTAAAGCTATCATAGCTGCTTCTCTACAAAATGCTTCTATATCAGCACCTGAGAAGCTCTCTGTTTCTTTAGCCAGTTCTTCCAGTGAAACATCATCTGCTAATGGCATATTTCTAGTATGAATCTTAAATATCTCCACTCTAGCCTTAAAATCAGGTGCAGGGATCAATAGTAGTCTATCAAATCTACCAGGTCTAAGGAGACTAGGATCGATAATATCTGGTCTATTTGTAGCTCCAATAACTACTACACCCTCCATACTTTCAAGCCCATCTATACTTGTAAGTAACTGATTCACTACACTCTCTGTTACATGAGAACCACTATAGGTTCCTCTCCTGGGGGCTATCGCATCAAGTTCATCTAGAAAAACTATGCTAGGTGCAACTTGTTTTGCTTTTTTAAACAACTCTCGAACAGCCTTCTCACTCTCTCCAACCCATTTACTCATAACCTCAGGCCCTTTAATAGAGATAAAATTAGCTTTAGATTCATTTGCCACTGCTTTAGCAAGCAATGTTTTACCAGTACCAGGTGGACCATATAATAATATACCTCTTGGTGGTGTAATACCCATCCTCTTAAACATATCAGGGTTTGATAGAGGCCATTCAACAGATTCTATTAGATGCTGTTTTATATCATCTAATCCACCTATATCATTCCAGGATACCTTTGGTATTTCAACAAAAAACTCTCTCATAGCGGAAGGTTCTATACCTCTCTTAGCGTTCTTGAAATCCTCCATTGTAACCTCCATCTTCTCTAAGATTTCAACTGGTATAGGTTTCTCTAAGTCAATTTCTGGTAGATATCTACGGAGAGCATTCATAGCTGCTTCTCTTGCAAGAGCAGCTAGATCAGCGCCAACAAAACCATAAGTTATATCAGCTAATTCATCTAAATCTACATCCTCACTCATAGGCATGCCGCGAGTATGAATCTGCAGTATCTCCTTCCTACCATCTCTATCAGGTGCATCTATCCTAATCTCTCTATCGAATCTACCAGGTCTACGAAGAGCTGGATCTATAGCATCAGGTATATTAGTTGCACCAATAACTATGACCTTACCTCTCCCTTTCAAACCATCCATAAGAGTTAACAGCTGAGATACTACTCTACGCTCTACTTCCCCATGAACCTCACTCCTCTTTGGAGCAATAGCATCAATCTCATCAATAAAAATAATAGATGGAGCATTCTTCTCTGCTTCATCGAAAATCTTACGGAGATTTTCCTCACTTTGTCCATAAAATTTACTCATAATCTCAGGGCCATTTATAGTATAAAAACTTGCACCTGATTCATTTGCCACTGCTTTAGCGATAAGTGTTTTACCAGTACCAGGAGGCCCATGTAATAATACTCCTTTAGGAGGATCAATACCTAATCTATTAAAAATCTTAGGATGTTTAATTGGTAGTTGAATCATCTCCTTAACTTTCTCTAACTCTTCTTTCAACCCACCTATATCCTCATAGCTAACCCTTGGTCCTTCTTGCTCTAGAATCTGAGCTGCTTCTTCTCTAACTCTAACAATGGTATCTTCTGTGATTGTAACTATACCACTAGGATTAGTATTAATTATAGCGAAAGGTAAAGCACTACCAAAAAGCGCTATACCAGGAATTATAATATTATCTCCTTTATTAAAAGGTCTCCGGAGTAAACCTTTTTTAATCAAAGTTTCAATTCCACTCCCAAATTGTATCTGCTGACCCTTGGATATCAAAGGTGCTAATGTAACACTTCTTGCAGGTTGTACATCAGCTTTTCTAACAACTACACTATCACCTAAACCAGTTCCAGCGTTTTTTCTAGTAAGATTATCTATACGAATAAGTCTTTTACCCTCATCATTGGGATGAGCTCTCCAAACAACTGCTGCAGTTCTCTTCACTCCTTCTATTTCAATTATATCTCCAATGGATATATCCAACTCCATTCTAGCCTGACTATCAATCCTAGCTCTACCATAGCCTACATCCTGCTGAAACGCCTCTGCAACTTTTAAGACAATCTCTCTTTTGATCATAGTACCCACCAGTAAACAAAGCAAGTATAACATAACTAATATAAGTGTTTCTCGCTCCAATCCAAATCTAATATATAAGAACAAAAGAAATATTTAAATAAAAAATATTATTCCAAAAATATTATTATGTTATCTTTAAAATATTCTTCTCTATTCTTCTCTCTCATTGGATTAACTACGCTTTTCTATATCTCCATTACTCTACAACCAATATATATCACATTAGATGACATCCCTAACTATGAGGGTAGAGAGGTGATAGTTAGAGGAATAGTTGTATCCTATAATCCAACAGATTATGGAGAGATAATCTCTATAAGAGATAACAATACTACTATACCTGTTTTTCTAAAAGGTGAAATCTTTTTACATCCTGGAGATTCTATAGAGGTAATAGGATCAGTGGAGAAATATAATGATAAATGGGAGATAAACGTTGATGATCCAAAATATATTTCTATACTATCAACATGGGAGAACTATTCTACTCCATTATGGGAAGTAGCAGAGCATCCATCAAACTATATAGATTTAAATCTAAATGTAACAGGATATGTAGATAGTATTTATGATAAATGGCTTATACTATCAGATGGAAACTACTCTATACTAGTTACCTTTAATCATCTACCTGAGAATATATCTTTATATCATGGTAAAAAGGTTTTACTACACGCATACTTCACCTATGATTCAACTACTGCTAGATATAAATTTGAAATAAAATCTAGAGAACATTTTATCAGAGGAGCATAGAATATGCTATCAGTCCTTCTAATCTTCCTACTAATACTTCTCTTCTCCCTGCTGGGGGTATTAACAGGGATACTAACAGGATTACTACCTGGTTTACATGTCAACAATATAGCCCTAATATTATTATCATTCTCCACTGGAATCGTAGCGGCTTTTCATTTTCTAATTCAATATGGAATACAAGAACAATTCATCTATCTCTTCATAGCAGCATATATCACATCAACCTCTATATCCCATACATTCCATGATGTTATACCAACTACTTTCCTCGGTGCACCCGATGAAGATTCAGCTTTAACACTACTACCAGCACATAGTCTACTATTAGAAGGAAAAGGATATGAAGCAGTTGCTCTCTCGGCTCTAGGGAGTTATGGAGCAATATTAT
>QMTB01000182.1 GCA_003649845.1 Thermoplasmata archaeon
GTTATGATGATTAATATTGCCCAACGCATTATACCTATAATTAATAATATTCTACAAGAAATATTTTTTGATTAGATTGATATAGTTCATTTTAGATGAAATTTAATGAATGATTCAAATTTTGTTATACTATTTTAGATACCACTATTTAACCTAGTTTTTCATTTATCTCTTAAATAGAGCTAAAATACTATTTTTCAAAAAATCATTAAATTTAATATTCTACATGGGTTTTTGCGAAAGGTGAGGATGAGAAGAATGAGGGTTTATCTCTACATACTAATGATTATCCTATTTATCATAGCTTTTATAGGTTTATCAGGATGTGAAAAACCAGAGCCTGGAGATAGTGCATATATACCAGAGAATACCAAGGATAATGGTTTTCATCTCCCTCCTATTGATATATCTCAACCTGTTCCTCAGATGCCGATTTCAGTTGATATAAAAAAGAAATATTTAGGAAATATAGAGATTACTTATAATAATGTTATCTATGCTCATCAGATTTATTCTCTCGGCGGAGATCTCTTTATTCATCTTAAAAATAATGGTGATGAAGTAGAAAGAGTCTACACTGATAAAGCAGAGGATATAGCTTTACAGAATAATATCCCTAGTTGGAATAGACATTTCTTCTCTTTTCAAAATACATCGATAATTCTTCAGCCTGGGGAGGAGAGGATACTCCATTATTTTGCTTCTATGGATGATATAGGTCAGTTTGATATAGATTTTAATTTCTGGCAGAGGGCTGATAGATCTGATAGAGTTACTATCAACGTTATATTTTATTCTGATAATCAACCAATTGAATTCCCAAACACTGCTATTATCTATGGTTATATTTATGATAAACAGACCAATCAGCCTTTGAAAGGAGTTGAAGTAACATGTTGTTTCTATAACGGTAGAGAATATGCATCTCGTGAACGTACAGATGATTTTGGCAGATATATATTGATGGTACCCGGCGTTGATGATGTAGAAACTTTTTTTGGAAAACAAGAATTAGGATATAGTTCTCTAAGATATTTTATATACATAGATCATCCTGGTTACGAGTATTTCTACAAGGAAGATATAGAAGTCAATCGAGGAGAGAATCTACGATTGGATATCGATCTTGAACCTGCTGAGGATACAATGTATACTTTAAACTGGGAGGATAAAGTGCATGATTACTTTGGTTTCTTCTGGCTTAACGTTGATAGTCAATGGAATAAGGTCTTTGCTACTCAAGCGAAGCATCCACCTGAGCTTAACCGTGCTACAAACGTTTATCTATATGATATAGAGACAGGTGAACAACTATGGAGATATCCAGTAGATGATGAGTGCTGGGGTTCTGCGATAACAGGTGATGGTGTTTACGCAGCCGCTGGTAGTCATGATGGACATGTTTACCTTATAAATACTGTAGATGGTAGTCTCAAGTGGAGTAAAAACTGTGGTGGCATGAATAGAGAGGTTGAGTTTTCCCACGATGGAAAATTATTGTTAACAGGTCCTTATCAAGGTTATGATTTCGTTTTATTTAACGTTGAAGATGGTGCTATCAATCTATCTTACTCTGGTTTTGACCAGTGGCTTCGCAACTCTCGTTTCACAAGAGATGACTCAAAGTTTGTAGTTGGATTATCTGGTGGATATCTCGCTATGTTTAATGCAACTGATGGTTCAATGATCTGGGAGAATTGGATCGGAGAATTCCCGTTGTTTTTAACTATCGATAAAAATGGTAACACCTATGCTTGTGGTAAAGGTAGAACCCTCTTCTCTTTTGATCCCTATGGAAATACGAGATGGAGTTATCGTATACCTGATCATACAGTGACTTCTGGTGGACTCTCAGAGGATGGTTCAAAACTAATTGTTGGAACTGTAGGCGGTTGGATCTATTTTATTGATACTAGTAATGATAGTATAATATGGCGTGATAAACTTCCAGATGCTGCTAGGAATGGCGATGTAGTTACATCTGTTGGTCACAACGCTGTATCGATTAGTAGCAATGGTAGATACATAGCTGTTGGCGGGGCTCCTGCTAATCTACTAGTTATTCTAAATGAAAAAGGAACCAGGGTTTTTGAACATACAGCAGAGTTCAATGATGACCCTATTTTAAATGATAAATGGAACACAATCGGCGAGGGTGCCAGCGAATCATCTCAGAAGGGAGTCATGTGCACTGTTATCTCTGAAAATGGTGAAAAAGTTATAGTAGCATATGGTGATAATTATATACGATGTTTTATGAAACAATAGTTGTTTTTGGTTCAAAGAAAGAAATTTTTAATCTTAGAGATATAGTCTTTGATTGAAAGAATTTCATTCATCACTGCCATCTCATAAAATCTAATGATACAACGATACGATGGAGGCATCTAAATCTTCTACTATAAATTAGAATTTGATGGTAGATCCAATCTAAGAATAGGGTAATTTATGGTAACTGCCCTGTAAATTTCTCTTGAACTGCTATAAATACATCTCCAAATCCTCTTCTTCCGATTAAACTACTTAGGAATTTCTTTGGCGGTACGCAACCTTCTGGTGCATATACACCAGGTTTATTTATCTCATTTTTTACAAGCATCTCTGCTCCAACAGCTGCTGGCGTAGCTGTACCTTCCTTCATCCTAGCTGTACCTGAGTATAGATGCATAACAGGTTCTCCATCTTTTTCTCCCACTACTTTTACCATAACTGATCCACCTACAGGTGTTTTTAATCCACTTGATAGTATACGTTTACCTAGTACCCCTATGAAGGATGCTGTAAAATCTAGAGGTGTTATCTCATGTCCTTTAACATAGATTGGTTGATCTGATAGTAATCCAAACGCCTCAGCTTGTAAAAGTGCTTCTCTAAACTCATTTGGTATAAATGTTCCTTTACAGCATACGTTCTCTACACCTTCTATGTATCTTGGTATTGTAACAGTTTCTGGATGCCCAAAATAGTATACCGCTGCTTCTCCAAATGGCTCTGGGAATGTTGTATATTCTTTTCCATCTACTAATCCTCTTGCTTTTTCAAATTTTTTATTTCTAAAAACAGGTATCTCTCCAAGCCAACAGTGTAACATATGATATGGTATTGCTCCTCCTGCTTCCTCCTGTAATCCCCTAGTTACATATACTGTTATATCTTTTACAGATGTAAGTTTCTCTGCTGAGTATGCTGCTAATATATTTGTCAATCCAGGGCTTGCTCCTAGACCGATGATACATGTTACTCCTGCCTTCTCTGCTTTTCCATGGAATTTATCTAGTAATATTTGAGTGGCATCATAGTCATCACATATATCAACATAGTTTATACCTTTCTCAATAACTGTTTCCAGTATGAGTGGAGCATATTTATAGAATGGTCCAACACAGTTTACTACTACATCAGCATCTTTGATGACATCTGATATATTCCCTTTATCTGTTACATCAACATATCTGTATATCATTTTTTCATTTGTCTTACTTAACTCTTCCCCTCTCACTCTATTGATATCAGCTATGCATACCTCAGAGAATGTATCACTTTCTGCTAAACATTGTGCTGCGTAGCTTCCTTCTACTCCTGCTCCGCCTAAGACTACTGCTTTCATATCTATCACAGAAGGGAGAATAGGAGAGTATAATAAAAATATTGTCCATGTTTATAGTATTGAGATTTTGCTATTAAACAGGTGCTGTTAACTTTAGCATAATACCACCTCACGTAATACATACAAGAATCTTTCATACTCTGAAACAATAACAATTCCCCTCTTTGCTAGAATTGGGGAATTGTTTTGAAACGTCATATGA
>QMTB01000183.1 GCA_003649845.1 Thermoplasmata archaeon
ATGGATAGTAGAAACCTTCTTCTCTGGTGTTAAAAGAGTATTTGGTGAAACATGTAGAGCTAAAACCCATAGAGGGAGTATTCAAGGAGGTAGAAATGAAATTCATCTTCTACGATATGCTGTTGAACCTTTGAGTTTCCTCTACATTCTCAGCAACATTATTAGCTGAGAAGCTCTTATTCTCAGCTAATTGTTCAACACAGCAGATATCATCTAAAATCTCTTTTATACTATTGAAGGCTATCCTGTCATCTGTTTTATTATATCTGTGGATTAATCTATTCCTTAAACCGTTTGCCTGTTTCAAAACATCTTCATTTATATCCAGTTTTCCACTTAGATTCTCTATGTTAGTATAATCATCTTGAGGTAGTATCTTCATATCTTTACATATCATAGCTATTATATCCATAGAGGATTCAACTATCTCCTGAAATGCTTTATACACAGCTAATTTTGTTTTCTCATCTAATATAAAATCATCTATTGGAATATTCAGCCATTCTTCTAATTCATCTATCCTCTTTTCTATCAAATCAATCTTAACCTTATATCGAATCTCTCTATCTATACTCATACAATATTAATAAATCATTGGTATCTTAAATAGTTATTCGATAGATCCTTTCATCTGAGTTAGTAGAGAAGTATATTGATGGATAGTTGATGTACTACCTTAGCATCATTAATAAGGAGGATTTATCCACTCAAATGAGGAATCTGAATAATTTACAATAGTAGAAGCAGGGAGCCAATGTGGATGTCATATATTTCTATGGACTTTAGAAAAGCTAAAAGGGGAGATATATAATTCTATATATTTATTCCTTAGATTTGGGAGTAAATTGGGTAAAAATATAACAATGATGAAAAATATTTACATTCTAGATGATAAAAAAGGAGATTTTGAATAAACTGCTAATCTCTATACTTCTTCTTACACTATTTATATCCTCACTATCCATGGCTATTCAAATTCTAAATATAGTAAATATAGGTTATAAAACGGATTTTCAAATTGATGTACCTCCTTTAGTTAGAGAAAACGGTTATCGTGTATCTTGGTCACATACTCTTAATTTAATAGCTTTCGATGAGAAACAAGAGGATGGATATTATGATATCTATGCTATGAAGCCAGATGGTTCTGACGTTAGATGTTTAACAGATACTTCTCTTTTACCTAAAAGTCATAAAGGTTGTGCTGAGTGGCATCCCTCTGGTAGATACATTGTTTTTACCTGCCAGAAGGAGAATTATTTTGGTTCTGGAATACCTTTTCTTAGGAAATGGTTTGATAAACTTGCTGTACCAGGTATAGGTTTTAATTGTGATCTATGGGTTATGGATAATAATGGAACAAAATTTTGGAGACTTACAGATATTCCAACGAAACAGCGTTTATTAGATAAACAAGACTATACTGCTATTATACATCCTCATTTCTCTCATGATGGGTCTAAACTTGTATGGAGTGAACGTATAGGATCTGCGGATAATAAATGGGGCGAATGGTGTTTAAAAATAGCTGATTTCATAGTAGATGAAGATGGTCCTCATATAGAAAATATTAAAAGTCATCAACCTGGTTTTAATCAACCTTGTTTCTATGAATCCCATGGATTTTCAGTGGATGATAAAAGGATTATATTCTCAGGTAATCTAGAACCTGGGCAGGATGAGAACCATCTAGATATATATACCTTTGATTTAGAAACAATGGTTTTAACGAGATTAACAGATACTATGGATGAATGGGATGAACATGCTCATTATTCACCAGATGGTGAGTTTATAATATGGATGTCTAGTAATGGATATGGTATGAACACTAGAGAAGACTGGTGGAATTATCTTAGAACAGAGTATTGGATTATGAGATCTGATGGTAGCGATAAAAGACAGCTTACCTTTTATAACCCAAATAATTCTTATAGGGTTATATGTTCCGATTGTTCTTGGAATGCTGATGGAACAAAGATAGCTGGTACAATACTTGTTGTAGGTGAGAACTATAGTAAAGGTGGTATTATTATACTTGATATCTCGGATATTAGAAATGCCACTATGCAAATGTGGGATAATAGTTTAGGGCCATACGGTGGAGATAGAAAAAATATTGTTATAGATCCACATAATTCAGATATTCTATTTGTTGATAGTTGTGATAACTCAGGTGTATGGGTATCTAAAACCGCTGGAGAATCAACTGGTGATCCAAATAATCCTGCTTGGCGACATACGCAGCTAGATAGAGGATACACAGAGATTGCTGGTACATATGATGAGGAGTATACCTATATTTTTGCAGTGATGGGGGGAAAAAATAGTGTGTATAGGTTAAAATATAGTAAAGATGAAGATCCTGCTAATAAAAAATGGGAGGAATCTGTCTTTAAAGAAGGGAAATTCCTTGGAATAGATATAGTATCTGATCCCTATAGACCTAATAGAATAGTCATCTATGCTATAGATTCAGATACTCATATATTTAGAGTATTTCAGAGTATAGAATATGGCAGAGATGGTAGTTGGAAGGAAATAAGTTTTACTGATCCTCCAGTTGATTATAATATAGATATTGGAATAGATTCTAGTACCATCGGCTTCGATGAGGAAAACGAGGATCTACTCTATCTTGCTCTTGTTTATAGCGATAGTAATAATCAGATGACTAGTGCATTATTTTCTTATAACCTAGAAGATGAGCAGTGGAATAAACTGTCTGATGAGATACATGGTCTTATAACATCTTTCAGTATAACTGATAATAAAATCTATATGACTATTGGTCACTCCATGGATTATATACTAGTGGTTGGTGAAAAGAATAATAGTAGATATAACTGGGAGTATAGAGATATTGTTTTAGAGGATGGAACAGTTTTATCATCATGTAATGCTAGAGGAATAATAGTTGCTCCATATGATTCATCGACTCTTTTCTTAGGTATAACAAAGTCATTAGATGAAAATATAAATAATTTGGATGTTAGAGGGTTATATAAAAGTGTAGATGGAGGTTTAACATGGAAACGAGTGGCTAAACCTGATAAATCTTATATGTGTTATCCTAAGAGTAATTCTATATTCTTTGATCCAAATGATTCGAAAATTATGTATATTGGTATGACAAATTTTGATTGTATAAGAAAAAGCATTGATTATGGTGAAACTTGGTATCCTATAACCGAAGGTTTAAACGGTATAAATGTCTTTGGAGTAGCAGTAAAAGATGATATGGTTTATGGTGTAGTACAATCAGCTATAGCTATGAACAATGATTCTCTAACATCAAATAACTGGGTTTATAGACAAATAGCTAGTTCAAATGGAAAGGTTACAGCGAACCTCTATGGTGGAGTAGAGATCGATCCCTTCAATAGCAGTATAATATTAGTTGGAGCAGGTCATAGACATGATACTCTCTCACATAATGGTGGAATATTCAGGAATGCTAATCATGGGTATAGTGAGTCTCCAATTGAATGGAGACGAGTATTATATGATAGTGACCCCTCAGATAATCTAAATAATCCACAGATTATGGATATCTACTTCTCTAAGACAACACCTGGTTTAGTATTTGCAGCAGCTATGATTAATGTAGCTACTATGAGTGGAGAGAGAGGGATATATGTAAGTTTTGACCATGGTTTGACATGGGATTGGATCTATAAAACTAGTGACATGTATTATATAGCAGGGGATCCTATTGATTCAAATATCTATTATGTTGTTGGTAGTAGCAATAATGGTGGAAAAATTGTTAAAATCATAGTTGAA
>QMTB01000184.1 GCA_003649845.1 Thermoplasmata archaeon
AAAAAGAATGAATGATTATAAATCAACCATTGAAAATAGTGAAATTTAGATGCAAATATCTTTTTAAATAGATTTTCTGGTTTCTTTAGTGTTTGTACTACAATAGGAATGAACTCTCGATCCCTGGATTATTTGCATTCACAATAAAGATACTTCCAGTATACTCTTGGTTTCTATGATCTGGTGCTATAATTGATACATTTACTACAACTGTATTATTAACACCTAGATCTACTCCTGAATTAGGTGTAAATGTCCAAATTCCCCAATCTGGATATGATACTATCTTCCATGAGAGTAGAGAGCCAGGTTCACCAGTATTTGTTACAGTAAATGTGCCTTTGATTTCATCGCCTGGTTTTACATCTTTCCAATTTAATATACCGTCACATGTAAGATTTTCTGATGTATTTTGATTCATAATATTTACAATAACACCTTCTATAACAGTGAGATCAAAGGGTAAATCCAATGGAAGCTGATACCAAGCATCATATGCTCCACCCATCCGAAATTTAAATGGAAAAACCCATTTGTATTATACCCATCAATAATTAGATTATGACCTGCAGTCCAAGATGGATTAACAACCGCTAGATGAACAGGACGGGCATGTTTAATATCATCAATTATAGCATCAAACATCTCATCAGATGATTCTGTATATAGTTTGGCAGTAGAACAGTTGAATCGTATGTAGGCATCATACGCTTGATCAACGCCAAATGTTCCTGACACCTCGGGAGAGTAAACTTGTTTAGCAGCGACACCGCATGCAAAAGTCAATGCAGCAGCATCCTCATCTGTCAATGATCTATATTGTCGAAAATGTTCTTCAATTTCTTCTATATAATTGTTTAACTCAGGGAAAGATGGAAAATTATATTTTTCATGGTCATCATCAATCCAAAACTTATTGAGATAATTATGATAGTAATCATCCTTATCAGAAAATCGAATATGATTGATAGATTGATAGTAATTGAATATCTGTGCCATGGCTATAGCAGGGCAACCAGCTACACTTCTTTTACCTGTACTAGGATCAACGGGACAGAAATCGTTATACGGACTATTTTGATGCCATGTTGCTTCAATCCATCCTCCTGTTTTTGTATTCCCTTCTGGAGGCCATTGTTGGAAGAAAGCAGAGGTAGTTTTCTGTTTCCATAATGTATCCCAATTCTCCAATCGTTTAGCTACTGTATCGTCTGGAAATTCTTTTACATGTCGCAATTGTAGAGAAAGATCTAGAGATACAAATGATGAAAATGGATTCGATAAATTCATTGGATAGTTTACTTTCCATGAATATGCAACAATTGGAGGTAGTAGTAAAGAGGAGGATACAATGATATATCCCGATGGTTTTAGATGAAAGATATATCCAACACATGAATCTCTATCGATATCATATAACCTATCTTGATGAGAGATCGAGAATAAAGTTGTATCAGCACGCTCTATTAACTTTGCTAATGCTATCTCTCTTGCTTCATCCATTGAGATAAACCTAGATAGAGAAGAGAATTCTTCGAATCCTCTACCTATATTGCCAATTGGAATTGCTGTTAATATTAACTCAAAAACAAGGATTTTCTCCACATAAATCTAGTTTTATTAATATTCATAGATAGAAAAGGAATTCAGTGTTTTTAAATATTCCTATGTAAGACTTAGAAAACATTAGAAACTATTTATAGGTTGGATCATTCTTATCTCCATAAACGTGTTATATGTTGACAATGTATGATTCAGGGGAGGGTAGCTATGATTAACTTCTTATTACATTCTTCAATTGAGTGATCTTACATCCCTTTGAAAATAACATTAGATTATTCGCCATAAGAAATTCTATAAATTTTTTCTTTTGGTATATAAGAAAATGGCTAGTATAATAATTGGAACTAGTATCACAAGTATACTAACACATAAACTATTTGAATTATCTATGGAAGAATCATCTGTTTTGATATCACGACAGATTGTTATTGCAAAAGTGGAAAAAGATGTTTTATTTCCATCTGTTGCCTCTACTCGAATCTCATAATACCCAGCAAAAGACCAACTGTGGGTTAGATTAACGATACTATTTTGAGTAAAACCTGTTGAATTCTCTGTTCCATCATCCCAGTCTACTATAAAATTTAGAGAGTCATTATCTGGATCATGAGATATTATAGTGAATTTACATTTCTCATTTATAGTAGCTAATGTTGGTCCTTTAATTATAGGTTTATCTGGTGGTCTATTAGGTTGGTATACTTCTATAAAAGTTTCACTGGTATTACTCGCTCCTTCGTTATCTATCACAGTAAGTGTAATTTTATATCTACCAGGTTTTTTATAAGCATGAGCTTCAATAAGATAAAGACGAGAGGATGGATAATAGTGTTCATCATCCTGTGTTTCATTTGTTCCATCTCCAAAATCTATATAATATCTAGTTATAACTCCATCAATATCATAGCTACCTGTAGCATTGAAAGGTACAAATCTATTAACTTCAACTTTTGAGAAAAGTGGATTTATATGTGATATCGGTGGTATATTTTGATACATTTTTATATCATCATCAATTTTTATATCCAATGGAGAGATGTAGTTTTCTTTTTCTGATGGATTAAAACTATATGAGATGTTTATACCTTGGTTATAGTATGCAGCCCATACTAGTTCTGAACAATACCATCGATTTGAGAAAATATCATTTGGATCATGAGGATTATAATTTGAAAGGAATGTATAAAACTGATAAGGTCTACCTAGCCTTGCTAATGCCCATTCTACTGCTTTTATTCTTTGTTCTTTAGAAGCTGTTTCAACATGCCCATATGTTATATTTGTAGCCCATAGTTTGATCTTCCATAGTGGACTTATAACAACACCGCACCAGTTTAATCTAAGAGGACGTGGACGATATGGAAAAGCTTCTATAAACAGATTATTCCCAATATATAATGCACAATGATCATTAGAAAAACCTATACTAGTGAAAACCGGGAGATGGATGCCCAGTCGTTTTTCAATTTCAATAAACTTGTTTAATATATCGGAATTTACATCACAGAATAGTATATCACCAATTTGCAAATAAGCAGGTGCTTTTACATTAAATATTTTATTTCCAGAAGATACCTCTATAGTTTCAATATTCATGATGAGAAGAAAAAAGATGAATAAAGATAGATACCTCTCAAGGATATATATTCCCTCCTTGATCTTCCATAGTATAATAACATTCTACAATATAATAACATTAGAGTTATAAATATTTTGTATAATAAATAATTTTTTATTCCAAGGAGAAACCGAAATAGTTATCATTACTAGTTAGGTTTCCATTTATTTGGTAAAAAGATAATGGCTACGAGGGAATATATAGATAAAGATAGAGATAAAATCAGGATTACCTACTATGATCTAATGGAAAATATCGAGGTTTTAGAGAGAAAAGATTTAGAGGATAAATTGAGGGAACTTATTAATCTAGATGCAGATTTTCTAGATCCGTATCTAATTTTATATGAGATGTATCTAGAGGAAGATAAGAAAAAGAAAGCAGATGAGATACTAGATGATGCTTATAGTAGAGCTATAAAACTGATAACTGATAAAAATGGTAAATGGCCGGATATATTAGATTGGAGTTGGTCTGAAAATAGACATATTATAAGAACGATATTGAATAAAGCAATGTCTCTATGGGATAATGGAGATACTGAGGAAGCTCTTAATCTTCTAAGAAAACTTCTGAAAACTAATCCTTATGAT
>QMTB01000185.1 GCA_003649845.1 Thermoplasmata archaeon
CTGGTGAGATTACCCGTATAAGAGCAGAAACAACAGTAGATGATCTCAGCGAAAGTAGCAGGAGGATATCTAGCTTCCTTGGAGAGATACTACCTTATCTATTCACACCTATCTCAAGTAGCGGGGAACCTATTTTCATGTACCTCTATCAGAGGTATGGTACCATGGGATTTATCTTTGAAACTATATTGGTATCACTACCAGTTATATACATTATAAACCTAGTTTTTAAAGGAAAAATATATATCTTATTTAGAAGGTTGGTCTATAAAATTATTAGATAATCTATCTATTTTTTATCTAGCTGTTTCTCATATGAAAATTACTTGATACTGTTATATCTCATCCCATCGGGAGGATAAACATATAAACAATCTTATATATTGATATAGGTATTTAACCAATGTTTTCATGATTAAGGTTACTTATATTATCATGATATCAATAGTGGCTTTCAATTCTCTTATACCATTGGATATAATAGAGGGAGGAGATACCGTATATGATGATAAAATCTCTAATGATCTAAAGATTCTACTTACTAGTAAAAAAACTAGTGAGGTTGATGTAATAATCTCCTTCTATTCCCCACCATCCAAGGAAGATATAAGGATGATAGAGGAACTTGGAGGCATAATACTTCAAGAATGGTCTAATCTTATCTATGCTATACATGCTAAACTACCATCTGAAGAGGTTTCTAGATGTTCAAGATATAGTAATATTAGATTTATAGAGATGAATTCGAATCTATCAGTTTGTCTAGATTATAGTGTTAGACAGATGAGAGTAAGACCATTGGTATGGAATACCTATGGTTATCAAGGCAATAGCAGCCAAGCTATAGCGATATTAGATACAGGTGTAGATGATACGCATATAGATTTAGAGGATAAGATAGGTAAGTGGAAGGATTTTACAAGTCAAAACTATGCGCAACCAGTTGATAAAGATGGCCATGGAACACATTGCGCTGGTATAATAGCTGGTAGAGGAATGTTGAATTCAAAGAATTATACAACTACTCTAAATGATCTCTCATATTTTTATTATGATATAGGGGAATATGGTCATAGAACGTATGTAACAACAAATGTATCTGGAAATTTAACTGTTAAACTGAGATGGGATGATGACTATGAAGATGGACCAGGTAATGTATCTATATGGGTTGATATAGATCAGGATAATAAACTGGATCCAGGTGAATATCTTAACGGTACTACTCCTCTCAACTTCTCTATAAGTATTACTCCAGGTAGATATATGGTTGCTGTAACAGCTGTTGATTATGATGCATGGCTTGAGGATTTCTACTGTCAGATAGATGCACCAGTTGCAGTATCTACTGATGGTCATGGTATAATTAGTGGTGTAGCTCCAAATTGCAAACTAGCTGGTCTTAAGATACTATCTGATGATGGATCTGGAAATGTTGCTGATCTAATAGATGCATTGGAATGGCTTTCTGATAATGCTAGGAATTATAGTATAATAGTTGCAAGTATGAGCATTGGTTTATCCAATGGTGAGGTTAATACAGCTTTAGATAATGCTGTAAATAATCTAACTTCTAAGGGTGTAGTTTGTGTAGTAGCAGCTGGAAATGACCAACGCAATCATTATTATATTGCTAGTCCTGGAACAGCTAGAAAAGCTATAACAGTTGGAGCTGTAGATGATGAAAATGCTTTAACTGATTACTCTAGTATTGGAGATCCTAGTAGAGAGGTTATTAAACCAGATGTACTAGCACCAGGCGGAAGTTGGTATACAGGTGATGAGATAATCTCTGCTGATTCTAATGATGCAGATGATGGAGGAGTAGATGCTTATCCTAATGATTATAGGCAAATGTTAGGTACAAGTATGGCTTGTCCACATATAGCTGGTTTAGCAGCTTTAATAATAGATGCCCTAGGTGAATGGAATTATACAGAGGATGAAGTTTTAAAGGTTAAACAGCTTATACTTATGGCATCCTATGAGATAGGAGTAGCGGAGAATAACAGTTATACTCCACCTTTTAGTCATGGAGGAAAGGATAATAGAGAAGGTTATGGTATGGTAGCTGCAGATGCAGCTATAGAAGCAGCAACAATGTATTTCACTCCAAGTAACTTTTCTCTAGGTTATAATATCTTTGATAAAAAGGTATGGGCTAGGAAGATAAATCTAACTAGAGGGAAGATCTATAATTTTACATTAGATGTTCCATCAACTGGTAACTTTGATCTATATCTATATAATGGTACTCCTAATTTGAATGGAGAACCGATACTGTTAGATTATTCATGTAACAATGGTTCAGAGGATGAAAATATTAAGTTTACCTCTAGTGTAAATAAAACTTGTTATATAATTGCTAAATGGCGTTCTGGTTATGGTAATGGAAGTATAAATCTTACATGTAAACCTTTATGTAACTTCTCCTATACACCTATTAATCCAACGGATTTAGATACAATATCTTTTATAGATACCTCTAATGATCCAGATATAGTCTCATGGAATTGGAGTTTCGGAGATGGCAATACTAGTAATGAACAAAATCCGACACATAGATATGCTGATGATGGAATATATAATGTTACTTTAGAGGTTATAGATAAATATTGCGGGGTGAATTCTTCTTCAAAACAAATAGTTGTTCTAAATATTCCTCCATTTGTAGATTTCAACTATACTCCTATACATCCAACTGTTCAGGATGTTATCTATTTTAATGATAGCTCCTATGATCTAGATGGCTATATAACTAATTGGACTTGGAGTTTTGGAGATGGAAATATAAGTTATCTTCAAAATCCATACTATAAATATAACAATAATGGTATATACAATATTACAATAACTATCAAAGATGATGATGATACCATAAATGAGATAACAAAACAAATGATAGTATATAATATTCCACCTATAGTAAACTTTACATATCATCCAATGAAGCCTACTATAAATCAGAAAATATACTTTAATGATACCACATATGATATAGATGGTTATATTGTTTCCTGGCGTTGGGATTTCGATGATGGCAATACATCTGACATTGAAAATACTACACACATCTATATAACACCTGGATTATACAATGTAACCCTTAATGTAACAGATAACAATGGGAGTTACAATATTTCCTATAAAAAATTAATTGTTAATGATCCGCCTACAGCAAATTTTACTTATCTACCAGTTTCTCCAAGAACAGTAGATACAATCATCTTCAATGATACATCCAAGGATAGATACGGTAGAATTATCAACTGGACTTGGGATTTCGATGATGGAAATATAGCGTATGGGAGAAACGTTACACATAAATATCAAGATAATGGGATATACAATGTCACACTAAGAGTGACTGATAACTGTACAGCTCAAGACAACTATACTAAAACGATCATCGTTGAAAACATACCACCGAATATAAGTTTCATCTATCATCCTAGGTATCCAATTATAAATCAAACCGTAGAATTCAATGACACCTCTCATGATCTAGATGGTTATATAGTTAATCGAACTTGGGATTTCAATGGAATAAAAAATTATTCTAAAAATAAAACATACATCTTCCATCGTCTTCAAAATTATAATGTTACACTTATAGTTAGAGATGATGATAATGCTACAAATAGTATGATAAAAACTATAATTACAAGATATCATGTTACTAATCAAACTTCTAACTCTACACCTATAATA
>QMTB01000186.1 GCA_003649845.1 Thermoplasmata archaeon
AGAAACAGTTACGATAAACCTCTAGCTTATCACCAAATATATCTATATCTGGTGTGAACAACATATTTTTATCCCATCCCAAACGATGGGATAAATAGTGCGTAACTTTATCTAGATAATCCCTGATTGATTTTTAAAAGTGCAAAAGTTTTGTTATAAAATAAACTATAATATCATGTACATTTTAATTATCTATTCTTTCAATAATCTTTTTATATAACCTATGAGAATAACCATAATGAAAGTTAAAGGTGAGATATAAAATGAATAAGGATTTAAAATGGTTTACATTGGGTATAGTTGTAGGTCTAGTTATACCTCTACTTTCAGGATCTGCAGTTGCACAAACAGTTGAAAGTGTTACAGATAATGAAGATGATGTTCTTTTCGCTGATTCATCTAATATAAATGAAGAAGTAGCTAATTGGACGAAAACCGATACAAAACCAAATATCGATATTACAAGAGTCATATATACAAGAGAATCCGGCTCAAAGGAGGTTACCCTTACCCTTGAAGTGAAGGGGTATATTGAGGATACTAATACTTTTAATGAATCAAATATCAATGAAACAAGTTTCACAGGTTCTATGGTTTCATATATGATTCTCCTTGAAACATCTACCAACTCTTATGATGTTGAATATATCGATAAAGATTGTACTGTTAATGGTGAGACTGCTACTGCTCAAGTATCTGGTAATAGATTATCTGTTACCTTTGACCTCTCAGAGAGCAATGAAACTTTTGTTTCTCTCGCCGGTTACTCCTATGCATTTGAAATCCTATCTCTAACCGATATGAAGATGTATATGGATATAGCTCCAGATAGTGCCTTGTTTGTCGCAGATGCAGGGGGACCATATAGTGGTGAAGTCGGTGAGGAGATTCAATTCTCAGGTTCATATTTAGATCCTCTTGAATTTACATCTGGTCCATATACATATACCTGGGATTTCGACGATGGAAGCGCTGGTACAGGGGAAAATCCAAAACATGCATATCAATATCCTGGAAACTACACTGTAACTTTAACTATAACAGATTCCACTGGCTATACTGCTACTGCTAAAGCCTTCGTAGAGATAACAAAAGGCACGTCATCCGATGGTGGGAGTACTAACAATAATCAATCTAATAACAATAATAACAATAATAACGGGGCTTCTAATACAGGCGGAGGTTCATCAAGCGGGCTATTACTATTCATAGCTATTATTGCAATTATTATAATCGTTGGAATTATAGCGTTGATAGCAATAATCAGAAGATAAAAAAATCTTAACCTATTTTTTCTAATTTTATTAGGATTAGATTGTAATATATCGTGAAAAATCTTAATTTAGGGAAGATTATTAAGGAGTATAGATGATACATAGGAGATGGTGTGAATATGGAGGAAACTTCTATAAATATAAATGATACCCCTCTTCTTATAAGAAAGGGGGACGAGGGTAGAGTAGTTAGCAAAAACGGTCGTATCTATAATATATTGGTGGAATCTAAAAATATGAAGGTTACTATAGCTGAATTAGAACCTAACTCGGAATCTAGATGGTTTAAACATGATGGTGAAGAGATACATCTAGTATTAGAAGGAAAATTAGAATATACAGTGGGGGAAACAATATATAATCTAAAAGAAGGAGATATACTCTGGCATAAATCAAATTATAAACATAAAGCTAAGAATATAGGGGATAAAAAAATTGTCTATATAACTATTGGTACACCTCCAACGTTCAAAGAAAGCATGATGTAAACCCCGTAGTTTAGGAGAAAAAATCTATATGGATAACCAGTTAATAGAGGATGGAATAGTCGAGCTTATAAGGAGAGCAGAAACTATTCTACCTGCTGATGTTATAAATGCTTTAGAAAACGCAGCTGAGAAAGAAGAAGGGATTCCAAAAATTCAACTTGAAACTATACTAAAAAACATTAGAGTAGCAAAAGAGAGTAAACGCCCTATATGTCAGGATACTGGTATCCAATTTTTTTTCATTAAAACCGGAGTGGATTTTCCTTATCTATCAGAGATTAAAAAATGGATATATAACGCTGTTAGAAAAGCTACTTTTGAGATACCTATCCGCCCTAATAATGTGGATCCTCTCACCGGAGAGAATATAGGTTTAAATACACCGATTATAAACTGGGAGCTTATACCGGGAGATAAAGTGTTTATAACAGTTCTACCTAAAGGAGCTGGAAGCGAAAATATGAGTATACTTAGAATGCTTCAACCAAATGATGGGCTAGAGAATGTTAAAAAAACTATTATAGACTTTGTTATAAAAGCAGGTGGTAACCCGTGTCCACCAACAATCATAGGTATAGGTATAGGTGGTACCTCTGATCTAGCGTTACTATTAGGAAAAAAAGCATTATTGAAATCCATTGGAGAGAGACATCCTAATCCAGAGATTGCAAATTTAGAAAAAGAATTGATATATGAGATAAATAAAAGTGGTACAGGACCTATGGGTTTAGGTGGTAAAACAACTGTATTAGATGTACATATAGAAACTACATATCGTCATCCTGCTAGTCTACCAGTTGGTATAGTTATACAATGTTGGGCTCATAGAAAAGCAACAATGGTTATACATCCAGATCTAAATTGGGAGTTTATATGAATAAAAAAATTAGTTTACCACTAGATGAAGAGAAAATAAGAAACCTACACATTGGAGATATACTATTTTTATCAGGTAAATTATTTACTGCTAGAGATAAAGCTCATAAAAAAATTTTATCAATAGAGAAAATACCTTTCAATCCAAAGGATATGGCTTTATTCCATTGTGGACCTCTTATGGAGAAAAATAAGAGTGGTTGGAAGGTGATATCTGCTGGTCCTACAACGAGCAGTAGAATGGAGCCTTTTGAGGCAGATGTTATAAGAAAACTTGGTATAAGAATTATAATAGGCAAGGGAGGAATGGGTGAGAAAACACTTAAAGCTCTAGAAAAATATAGTTGTGTCTACCTAGCATATCCTGGGGGAGCAGGTGCACTCGCGGCGGATAAGATAGAGAAAGTAGAAAATGTTTATTGGTTAGAAGAACTAGGTATACTAGAGGCAGTATGGATATTTAAGGTTAAAGATTTTGGTCCATTAGTCGTAGCGATGGATTCTCATGGAGAAACGTTATATCCTAAGTAATATGAGAAAAATGAGAGTTAAATACAAGTTTTTATAGAAATATTTAATAAATAGAGTCACATAATTTTTATGGAGAAGGGGGTAAAATGAAAAGATTAACAAGTTTATGTGTCCTAGTGATGCTACTTCTGGGTGCATTACCTGTTATTTCCAGTACTGAGCCAGATAAATTAGCATCAGATGAAGGCATACAAAGGATTTATGTTATCTTCACTTCGCATATCGATACAGGTTTTGATCACCCAATGGATGAGATGCAACAGTGGTGTAAAGATATAATAGATGATGCTATTAATAGATGTAAAGAGTATGATGATTTCCGTTGGACGATAGAAAACATCTGGCAGCTGAAATGCTGGCTTAACAAGATGCAAGAGCCGAAAAAAGTGAATGAACTCTTTGATTTAATAAGGGAAGGTAGAATCGATGTTGGGGCTGCCTGGGATGATATATATGCGAGTTTTCTGGGATATGAAGGTATCAATAGATTGCTCTATCCAGGTAAACAGATAGAAGAGACTTAT
>QMTB01000187.1 GCA_003649845.1 Thermoplasmata archaeon
CACCCATCCTGCCTTTTATCACTTGCAGGATTTATAAGCTCTGGCTTCTCTCCTATTCTTAGAGCATCGATTTCAACTATGCTTACTGTGTTATTATAATAATTCTTACTAACATTCATTGTTATATCATACAGGCCTAGGTTAACACCTGTTGAATCCCAGCTTGTTGTATAATTACCATCTCCAGCATCACTTGCAGGATCAGGAGATGGTGTATACATCGAAGCACCTTGGCTTACTCTAAACTTAACTGTTGCTCCACTCACATAGTTTCCTGTTGTTTGGGTACAATCATCAGAAACCCTGCCTATTATGGTAATAGTCTCTCCCCTTGGGTATGGTTCTGCATTTACTGGCTGCAATACTTCCGCTGATAATATGCCATGGATATTAAGCACAAGGTTTGCTAAACTTTCATTAACAGTCGAGTTTGCAGCATAGTACAAGTTAGAGCCATCAAACCCTCCTTTCCAGTACTGTATACCTACATTGTAATTACATCCCGGTTCAAATGATATATTAAGATAACCACTGCTTATACTTGCTGCTATCTTGCTTCCATAATTGCTACCGTCTGTAGTTACCCAGAAGCCTCCAGAGACTCCAGAAAGCACAGAGCCTGAAACAGCATCTCTAACAAGTAAACTTAAGATAGTAGTATTAGTTCCAACCCTGCTTACATTGCTTTCATTACCAGCAACATATTGGAAAGTAACATTCCTCTTTGTTACATTAAGTGTTTTTATGCTGGTCTCAGCTACTCCATTATAGCTATCGCTTGCATTTATCTTCCATTCCCATGTTCCTACATCTGATTGTGTGTATTTGCCAAAGTCTGAGCTCAAGAACGTTACTGTTTTGTTTATACAATCACTGCATATTTTAGAATCTGCCTGTTGCCATGCCCCACTTGGCAATTTGCGGTGCCATAAGTAAACTGTAACCGTATCATCGTCATCCGTAACATTAACCTTGAATGTTCTTGGGAATTCTGTAGCGCCCCATGGTGCTTCTACAGGCGTTACGTAATGACCACTCAATACTGGGCTTACTTGATGGAAGAATTTATTTGTAAAGATTGTAATATTTTGATTATACCATGTTGCATTTGACTTCATCTTTATACTGTACCAACCGGATGGGTTATTACTTATATTCCATGTACAATTATAGCTCCCATCACCTCTATTCTCTACAGGATGACAGGTATCCTCAAAACTGTCGTGGGTCACATTAAAGCTTACATTTGCATTTGTTATCGCTACACCACATTCATCACTAACATTACCAAATATGCTTACATTGGAATTACTTGAATATACATTACCATTTGGCTGTGTTACATTATTTCTCAGCCATCCATAGATGTAAAGAACATAATTACTGGAGTTCATATCCTTGTAGCATTTATTATCCTTTGTGCCTGTCTTCCAATACTGTAAGCCAACATTATATGTACATTGTGGTATGAAATAATAGCTTGCTACTGAACTAGAATCTGTTTCATTTATATACCCGCTATCCCATAAGCTCTGATCTGTGGTTACCCAGAAGCTCACATTAATACCAGAGCCTACCAATGAAGCTATATCTGTGTCATTTATCTTTACCTGCAAAAGTGTTGATTCCGATCTATTCACCTCGGACTCATTTCCATAAACATAAATTATCTCAACATCATCGGCATAAAGCGTAAAGTTAATGCTTGGTCTATCAGTTTCATTATGTGGGTCTGTTGCATTAAACTTGAAGTATTGTGTACCCATATCGTTACATGTATACTGATGGTAGGTGAATGAGATTTTCTGCTCTACACCACAATCATAACATATTGTCCAATTAACAAGAGTCCAACTTACATTATCGCTTGAAAGCCATAGCGTTACATTAACATCTTCTGCGTTCAGATCGCTAACATTTACACTAAATACGTAAATCTCTCCCCAACCAAAATCATCGCTGGCTGTAACAGTTTCATTCTTTAGCTCTGGAGGTACCCAGCTTTGCACAACTCTGAACGCGTAGCTTTTGCTTGTGTTTCCTTTATTGTAATACATTATAAGGCTTGTATTGCTTGTATTCATATAAACATTGTACCATCCTTGTTCAATGGTTATTGCATTGAGTGTACAATTGTATACACCATTGGTTTGGTTTTCAACAGGCCAGCAGGAGTAAGAGCTTCCGTATGCAACACTCTTCACTGAGAATGTTACATTGGCTGTGCTTATATTATGCAAACTACACTCATCTCTAACCGTTCCGTTTATTGGAACATAAAGCTCATTATATCTTATAAATGTTTCACCGTTTGGATATGTTATATCAGGAACCAAAAATCCTAATATTGTTAAATTATATGTATCGCTCACTTTATCTTTGAAACAGGAATCTCCGCTTGTGTATGTATACCATGCCTGTCTGCCAACTTCATAAGAGCAAGAAGGTGAGAATGTATATTTAACATGTCCGCTGGAGTTTGAGTAGGCATTGCCATCAACTATATAAGCGCTACCATTATATATTGCAAACCTTAATGTTGGGGAATTGTAGAGGGCTACATAGGCATATTTTCCTGAATCTGTATCAAGCACCTGTACTATAAGGTCTATGGATCCGTAACTTCTATTAACAGATTGGTTATTCCCGTATGTATGTGTTATTTCTATATCATCCTTTTGCAGTATATGAGTGCTTTCGCTACTCTCAGCATACGTTGCTGGAACATCAGGCTGGGTAGCATTGAACTTATAATATTTGAGAACAGCCTCCTGATAATTGCTGCATGTGTACGTCCTATTGAATATAACGGCGCTACCATCAGGATTACTAACGTACTTACACTCTGTAATCGTATAATTACTTGTTCCTGTCATCTTCTCAAGCAAACAAACATTTACAGGGGCATAATGGGTAACGTTTATGCTGAAATTGTGCTGTTCACCCCATCCACCATCTTGTTGAGCAAAATGCTGTGGATTCTCAAGCACCACAGGTGTTGTTAGGAAGAACGCGTTGTCTCTTAAAATTGTAGCATTATTATAATAATCCTTCCATGATATCATGCTTACATTGAACCAACCACCACTCGGAGCTTCTGATGAGTTCCATTGGCAAGAGTAAAGGTTACCTGTTAAGTTGGTTACATAACCTGTAGCGTTAGGACAGTAATAAACACCAGACTCTGCCTGTAATTTGAATCTAACCTTTGCCCCACTTACAGGATTATCACAATCATCTATTATTGTTCCATTTAGCTCTATTATATCCCCTCTGCTATAGTTTACTGTACCGTCTGGCTTTAGCAAGGTGTTGCGAAGGTCTCCGTGTATGAGAACTATAAATTCATCACTACTTGCATCGGAATAACAGTCTGATGTAGTATTCATCTTCCATTTTTGTTTGCCTGCAGAGTATGTACAGCCTGGATTAAATGAAAGATAGTAATGCGTAGCATTTTTATTCTCATGTTCTTCATTGTATGTAGTACCATCAATAGTTATGTACAAGAAGACCTCTGTGGCATTATCTAGCGCTGTTGTGTAGTTGTTAAGGTCATCATCCCATATCTGTGTTGAAAGGAGCTTACTGCTATTTACCTTAGAGTCATTTCTGTTTATAACAGTATTGTTTCCTGATACGTAATTGAAATGTATGTTAACCTTTGTAACATTGAATGTAAG
>QMTB01000188.1 GCA_003649845.1 Thermoplasmata archaeon
ACTATAAGGATCATCACCTTTGATAATAGTAACATTCCTAGAAGGCCACTGTTTAACCTTACCACTAGGCACATTAATCAAAGTCATACCATCAAGTCTACCATTACAATAACCCATCCAATCCTCCATAAAATAATCCAAACCTTGACGAGCATTCAAAGAACGCTCCCTATCCTCACTAACAGGATAAGGATCCTGATAATATAACAGTGGATAAGAATAAATTCTATTATCATTTTTCTCATAAAAAACACTTGTAGGTATAGAAGCCAGATAAGCATAATCATCCAAAAAACCATTCTCATCAAAATTCACAAAAGCAACCTTCTTCAAAGGAACAACAGGCAGATAAGAAGGACCCTTATCAAAACCTTTGATCATGCTATTATGGGCAAAGATTATTGGGGAAAACAGTAGAGTAACAACTATAATAGCTACTACCTTACCTCCAAATTTCATCATATTCATCCCTCTATATAATCCTTTATAGATATAAATATATTAGATATAAATTTTGTTATAAATTTATGATTTTCTCTTGTGTTCTATCAAGATTACTATGAAAATTATTATTATAGCAGATACTGCAACTAAAATTAGTTGAAATATAGACACTCCTTGGTATTCATGTGGATAACTTGTTACTCCAAAAGGATTATGACCATCTATACTAAAACTAGGATCGTATCCCAACGGTTTCACATCCTTCTGCTCCCAATAGTTTGCATCACTATAGTCTATTCCAGGTACAAGTGGTCTCAGCGAGGGGTCACCATAATAGCATACGTTTTGTTTTATATCTGCCCACCATTGACCAGCTAAATATAGGATACCTACATGAGAAATTCCTTTAACAAATGCCTCACCTATTGTATCTCCAAGAGCAAGGTTACGTGGAATATCTTGTATCCATGTTGTGAACCAAGAGGTTGGCCATGGGTCGAATATTTGAAAAACAAAACCATGTCTAACAAGTGTTATATGAAAATACCTTGTTGCAAGTAAACAACATCCGTTGATAAATCCTGCAGAATGCACATTTTCTAATTTATCATCTAGCTCATATGCATTCATTACACCTTGATTCAAGAGACCAACTAGTGTGCTTCCAACAACACCATCATAGTAATCCTGTGAGTTTTTCAACCATTCTGGAGTAAATATTCGAATAATTGGTAGGTTTGCAATCTTTGCAATACCATCTAATAGTGGTTTTCTAGCAAGTCCAAAATCAAGGCTTGTCCTAAAAACTCCGTGTCCTGTGATTCCCTTACCTGTAGGATTTCCAAATATCATTGGGATAATACCATAGGTTTCAATACTCATAGTATCCGGTTCCTCTGTAGAGCCAAGATACCACTCGTAACCACGCCATGGGTTTTCCTCATAAACCAGTGAACTATTTGGATTCCAAGTTTTCATACATCCTCCACCAGTTGGACCGCCACCATGTGCAATACCCATCCACATTATAACACCCTTATTTATGTTTCTAAGAGCATCATCAGGGTTAGTTGAAAACACGTTTTCATACCCTGCCCTAGCGGTATATAGCGGTACTATTTCACTCTCTGTAAAATCAGGATAATATGCACCTGGTTTACCATAATATTTTTCATTTACACCTCTATCAATCGCTTCAAAAGATGGTGATTCCCCGGGGATTACACCATCTGCACAGGTGTATTTCCATCCCCAATAGTCGCTAGCTCTCTCGTTGAATCTATGAAGGTATGTAAGATATGTGTGAAGTACAGGGTATTTAAAAGTTTCTGGTCCTGATTCTTTTATTATTTTTAATCCAAATCTACCCCAGTATGGGAATCTTCTAATACTTTTACTACCGTTTATAAGCTCTATCCCATTGGGGTTTGTTGCGGGGTTAACAAATATTAAAGCAGGATAAAATACGCTACGTGAAATCCAGTATGCGGTATCGACAGGTGAACCTAGGAATCTACCTGGAATTGCTTTTCCAAAGAAAGTACGATCCCATGATATACCTATATCATATTGACCTGCAACTGTAATCATCGTTTCTTCTCCTTCTTTGTCAAAATCGTATTTATTTAAGAAATCATATACTCTTGTCCCTGTTATATACATCTCTGCTACAGATGGTAAGCCCTTTGGAGAGGCAGGATCACTTGCCATGCGTTTCCAAAACTCAGTATGATATCTAATTGATGTTGATAATTCTGGATGATTTTCTACAAGAAGAACAGGACTTCCATGATGAGCAGCAATATATGTTGCAGGTCCTATATATAAAGACCCTGGATTCTCACCATATGGTTTTCTCTCATCAACATACCAGTAACTCCATGGATCAAGAGTTGAGAAAATTATATCGTTGCTACCTGTTTCCTCTCTTATTTTATTATATATCTCTTCAACTTTTGTGTAGTGTTCTTCTATTTTGGCAATATTTTTGAGTCCATCAATTACATCTTTTTTCAAACGCGATCCTATATCTACAATATATATATGTTCCACTCCAAGTTTACGGAGAACATCTTTCGTGCAATCTGCAAGATTTTCTGAAGAAGTATAAAGTAACGGTGCATTTAGAATACTTCCAAGAATAGCACCTTCAGCTGCAGAGGTTAGGGAATACCCTACATCTTCTGATAAATTATGTTTCCAGATATACTCTACTTTAAAATTAACAGGATTAGATATATTATCCATTGCAAAAACACAAATTTTATAACATTCATCTTCAAGACATTGGCCTAAACCCTCTAGATAAAGTTCCTGTTCTCCCATAGCTGTTTCATTTGCCACTGAAAGAATTTCTTCACCAGCAGGACCAATTAGAGAAAAACCAAGGTTTACATTGGGATTATCCCATGTCAATTTAAAATAAGCATCCGTACAGCCATACATTGGTTTATCTTCAAGATCTAATTCGACACCTGGGAAAATTGTTATATCTACCTTGTAATTAACTTTTCTAAGATTTTTTAAAACTTCTAAAAAACTACCATATCTCCCAAAAGCAAAAATTCCAAGATTCCTATGTTTTTGTTCTTCAATCTCATCCAAACCATGAGTTGGGACATCTGTCATAGAAACACGCCATGGACCAGATTCATAGACATAAGACGCGGTATAATCTACATCCATACCTGATTTTGGATTCCATCCAAGTGTAGCTGCAACCTGCATCCATTTACCCTTATATTTACAAAAAAGCTCAAGGTTTGGATCTCCTGTTGGAATACTCACATTTACTGCATTGAAAAAACCTGGTAAGTTTACTGCAAAATAAAAACAGGGCCACCAGATACGAGCCTTTAAGTATTTATAACCTTCCGAAACTTCAAAATCTCTAAACACTGGAGTGATTATATTTACTTGTGGTATCTCAAAACTTTTTGTTATAACCTTTTTTTCATATAGTGTACCCTCCAAACTACCATCAATTAACCCAGTTTTATTAGACTTTATATATTGATCAGATACCGAAATCACTGCTTTATCGCTATAACTCCAGTCATTAAGAGCAATCTGAGAAGCAATACTATAAGGATCATCACCTTTGATAATAGTAACATTCCTAGAAGGCCACTGTTTAACCTTACCACTAGGCACATTAATCAAAGTCATACCATCAAGTCTACCATTACAATAACCCATCCAATC
>QMTB01000189.1 GCA_003649845.1 Thermoplasmata archaeon
AGGTAAAAAGCATAAGAAAATAATCCATAATATAAACCATGAAAATTTATATAATAAATAAGTAACGTTACAACATTTATTAAATAAAGATTATAAGTAAATTAGATGGATTCAATGAACCTTAATATCTCCTCTGCTATAACATGCCAGTTATCAAAAATATAGTGAGACCCATCTATGATCTTCAGATCAGCATTATACATATCAGCAACCCTTTTCACTACGTCTGGTGGAGAAACTCTATCCTCTCTAGCTGTAATAAATAAAATTGGACAGGAGATCTTAGAAGGATTAACAGATATTCTATTCAAACTTAATTCTAATGCAACTTTTGCAGATTCTACTCCATCATGTTCATGAATCCTTCTAATTTTCTCTTCATTAAGACCATTCGCAAGAAAATTTTTATAAAAAGAATAACTCAACTTGAAAGGTCTATTAAATATAATATTAGGTATATATCGTATCATGTAATACCATGGAACAGTACGAGTTAAAGATTTAACACCTTTTGGTGGAGCAGGAGATATAGAAATAGCAGCTTTAACCTTAGTTTCCTCAGCTACTTTTTGAACTATAAGTCCACCCATGGAGTGTCCAACGATAATATCATCCAAACCTACCATGTCAACTACTGTCTTAACATAATCTCTAAAAGAGGTTTTCCTAAGATTTTTGCCTTCTCTAAGTTCAACAGCTCTACAGGAAAAACCTTTCTCAGAGAAGAATTCAACAAAATCCTTCCATTCATCTGCATGTGCACTTAAACCATGTATAAATAATAACATACTAATACCAAGATGCATTAGATGATATTTAAATTTAATACCGCAACCTCTGTAGAACCAACAGCTTTATTCCCCAGTTTATCAACAGCTACTACATCTATCCTACATTTACCTATATGTCTATCATCTAACAAATAATTATAAGGTGGAGTATCATCTACTGATTTTATCTCTCCATCAATCATAAATGTAACATTTACAATACCCATACCAGGATTAGTAACCATAGCTTCAACTGTTATATCACCTATAACAACTGGTCTATAGAATGGTAGTAATACAGAATCAAATAGATATATGGAGTTAGAAGGCTTCACAATTTTAATACTAGGAGTATTAGTAGATTCATGGATTAAACGCAACGTTGGATCCCCACAGATTACCATACCATAATACCATTCCTTCTCCCACTCTTGATATGGAGCTTGCTTTTTAAACCATAAATAGAATGCCTCACCTATACTTTTACCTTCACCAAGTGGCTCTGTAAAATCTTTGAAATATAACATACTGCCACTTTTAGAGGATGCTATAGTGATAAGACCATAAGTAGTATGAAATATATATGAACCAGCTAGATAGTTTTTATCTGTAAATCTACCAGGTCCACATGAAAATAGATTATAAAACAGTACAGGTGGGTCAACTTCTTGAATCGTATCAGAAAACACCCAGTCTCCATGGTTGAAGAAAGAACCTATATCAAAAGGATAACCACCTATACCTAGTTCCCATGTTCCATCAGGTGCAGGATCATGCTCACTAGGTTTTACATATGTCTCTCCTCCTAGATAATCTGTTGATAGACGAGTAGAACGATTTGAGTTTTCATATACACCATTTACAAGCCATGTACCAATATATGTAATCGTAGCTGGCACAGGATCATATGTTAAACCCTCAACTGGTTGTCCATCCATAGTAGCAAAACATGCAGAAAAACCATGTGCCCCCATCCACTCAGATATTTTAACTAATAGATGATTCCTACCTTCATGTAGAGTGACATTAACCTTTCTCATATCATGCTCAAATCCACCATATCTATTATCATAGAGTATTTCATCTCCATTCAACCATACTCTTGCTCCATCATCATATCCAATCCATAGTTGGCATGATTGATCTCTATCTGATATAACATCTGTGTATGCATAGCTTACACCATAATCTGGGTGATCAAAAACATAATCTAAATCGATGTAAGGGCTATTAGAATTATATATAGTCCACTGTTTCCCACCCATTGTTTCTCCTTCTTTAGGTTGAACTGTTGACTCATCTACTCCCAAATAATTTGTTGTCAAATAACTATAAAATCTATCAGGATCATCACTATGGAAACCATTTATAAGCCAACTACATATAAACTCAGGCATTTTGCCATGGGTATCTGGATCACTAATTTGATAGACAAGATCATTAAAAGATTGATAGCTTAGATCCGTGAAACGCGCTGAAAACTTATAATCGCCACCTTCCTGACTTATCTTACATAGTAACCTATTCCAACCTTTCTTTAAATTAACTATTGTTTTAAACTGATCAGGTATCCAACTACCGATTCTATCTTTAACTAAAACCTCTTCTCCATTAAGCCATGCCTTTATTCCATCATCAGCTCCAATAAGTAGCCTTGCAGATCTATTACTAGGACTGTATACATATACATGAGCATAACATACAGCTTCTGTTGGTCTAGTACCAAAATAATGTCCACCAGAATAACTATGGGCACATACCTGTACAAAATGCCAACCCTGTTGGAGTTTCTCAAGATAATCTTCTGCAGTAGTTCTATAACCAAAATCATATCTAGTAACGTTATCTCCATAGATTCTATCTAAATCTACATCCATAGAATACCAGTCTTCATCTATATACTCTAACCCACGCCATGGTTGAATAAGTCTCCCAGTACGATACGCATGGGTTTTCTCCAGGTAATCATTAATCATATTTATCTCAGAGTCATAATTCAAAGTACTAACATATAAACGACCTACATATACCTCCGGAGCCATATCACCATTACCAGCAGTATGAGATTCATATATACCATCACCGTCTTTATCCTCCCAATCTCCATCTAAATCCATATAAAATAGATCACATGGAAAGGTAGATCCACTTACCTCAGCCCATGCAGCGGGTATATCACCTATGAAAACTATTCCCTCGCAGCCGTTATTATATTGTTCTCTAACCCATGATTTAACATCTGATGGAGAACCACCAGATAATGTTTGAAGTATAATAGAATATCCTTCCTCTTCGAGATCAGACATATACTGTTGGAGATTATCCTCTATAAAACTATATATATGATCTTCAACTAAAATAGCGATTGGAGGAGACTCGGATAATAAACCGATATACTCTGGTATTCCAAATATACCTTTACTATAAGGGTGCTCTCGTATATACTCTTTGAAAGTACCAGGTGGAGAACCTGGAGGGTATTCCCATTTTAATTTATCTACCGATGGAAAAACATATGGGGATTTTGAGGTAGATGGAGGTATAATAAAAATACTTGATATTAAAATAAATATTAAAAAATATATAATGATATTCTGCCTCCATTTATAGGTTATTACATCTTTTGATTTCACTTGACCACTTCTTATATCTATTCTAATCTATAAATCCACAATCCATTATATATTCTTATCTACAAGTTTCATGTATATAATATAAAAAGATATGCTGTTGATAAATTAGATAAATATAAATGTATATTATTGTATTTAGAATATGGAGAGTAAATTATTGTATTTAGAATATGGAGAGTAAATTATTGTATTTAGAATATGGAGAGTAAAACTATGGCTACATATGAATATCGTATATAC
>QMTB01000190.1 GCA_003649845.1 Thermoplasmata archaeon
ATTTTTATTCGAATTTAAAATTGACAAAAATTTAATGGTGAAAGAAGCATGATTAAAAATGGATTTCAAGGTGGAAGAAGGAAAGGTGTCATATTTGGAGTAGTAGCTATTGCATTGATCTTCATATCCTCAACAACTATGGTACCACAGGTTCAGGGTTCAACAGCGGTTAAACAACTAGATAAAATATATTCCTCACCGGTTTTCATACTAGCAAGGTTGTTTAAACAGGTTTCCAATAAAGATATACCATTATATGGTTCTGATATAGATCAACTTGGTTTCATCAAAGATTTGATATCTTGGCTTCTATCTCTCCTTAAAAAAGGTGGTACTAAAAACGGTAGCATACTAAATTTCTTGATGTCTCTTCTATCCATACCTGCACTTCTTATAAAACTATTGATCAAGGCAGGTTCTGCACTTGTTAGCAGCATACTAAAAGTTATAGGAGCTATAATAGGTATAATCGCATTGATCTTCCTAGGGTTACAGACTGGTTTAACTCTAACAGCTCTTCTAATCATATTGATGGGTTTCATTAGTAAAATCGGTATAAAGATATTTGCAGTGATAGGAGCACCAATATTTGCTTTAATAGCAGCACAACTTTCAATTCTATCAGGAACACTTCTAGGTGGTGTTTCTATGATACTCCATTCATTTATAGCAATTGCAATATTCCTAGCTATTCCGATTACAATAGCAGCTGTCCTCTACCTTCTTATAAGTGGGGGTGAGGGTGGAGGAGGAAGTACACCGGGTAATGAATGGGGTAGTAATATAGGTAGTGATCTACTATATATGATCCTATCTGTAATAGCATATTATCTGAAAGGAGGCGAGTAAAAACCCTACTTCTACCTCCCCCTCTTCTTTTTTTGTATATAATTGATATTTTTACTTTTGTTATATTTTTCCAATCAATCTTTAAATAACCCTTATTGACAAAGAGTTTCATGCTAGATGCTATCATTTCATCTAGCATGGATGGTGTAGATGAGAGGAAAAATAATAATTGGCTTAACAACTCTTTCAATAACTCTAATTATACCATCTGTAGAATCTAAACCTGTAATATTAACACCAGATGATGATATACAGCAAATTATCAATAGTTCCCCATGTGGTAGTATAATTCTTCTATCAAATGGAATATATAATCAATCTATAGTTATTAGAAAACCTATTAGTATCTATGGAATGGGCTATACGGTATTCAATGTTTCTACAGGTAGAAATCAACCTGCTATTACTATATCTGCAGATAATGTTTCCATATATAATCTCTCTATAACCAATCACGCAGATGGTCTATATACAACTGGTATATGTATAACAGGTTCAAATGTATTAATTGAAAACTGTTTTGTACAAGATACACCTATAGCTATTAGCATTTGGTCTTCATATAATACTATTAGAAACTGTTATTTCCAAAACTGTAAAGATGAAGGAATAGCACTTATAGGTAGTAGTAGATTCAGCTGCAATTATAATATTATCGAGAACTGTACTTTTATAGATAATTGTGATGCCATTGAACTGCAGTATGCATCCAATAATAGAATTATAAAATGTTATATGTTAAATAATACTCATGCTGCTATAGATGCCATAGCTAAACATAACAATAACAATATAATAGAGGACTGTATAATAGCTAATAATTCTGCATATGGAATATACCTCTCTAATTCCCATAATAATACTATTACTAAATGTAAACTCTATGAAAATAAGGATGGAGATATCATTCAAACCAAAGGTTCATCTAGAAATACTATAAATATAACATCTCCAACTAAAGAGTTAAAATATCAAAAACCTTTATTTCATAAACCATATGATAAACATCTACCTAAGCAGAGTAACCCTATCCTCTCATCTCTATATAACTATATCAAAGTCATACTATCTATAGCAAGATTCTATTGATGAATTTTAAAAACCAATTGTACATTTCATATAACATATGGAGTTATTTGTTTTAGGACCAGCTGGTAGCGGTAAAAGTACTTTCGTTAAAGCATTCTCTGAATATCTAGAAGGATGCAATGTTAAATGTATAAATCTTGACCCAGCTACACCACCAATATATAAAGCAGATATAGATATAAGAAGATACATTAAAACAGAAGAGGTAATGGATAGATATAAGCTAGGTATCAACAGTGCTCTGATAAAATCTATAGAACTAAGTATACCTTTTATTAAAAACTTTAAAATAATGGGAGACTACATCCTCTATGATACTCCAGGACAGATGGAATTATTTCTATCATCTAGATATGGTAGAGAAACTGTTGATCTACTAAAAACAGATACTACTGCAGGTGTATTTCTAATTGATACTACTACAATTCAAGATGCTGAAAGTTTTCTATCAACGATTATGGAGAATGTAATAGTTACACTTAGATTACATATACCTAGTTTAACAGTTTTTACAAAATCTGATCTAGCTAGTATAGATATTGAGAAACTTAAACATGAGATTATGGAGAAACCCGGTGTATTACCAGAACTCCTTGAAAAAACCATAGAATTCATCGAATATACCAATATCCCTCAGAGACCTATCATGATTTCAAATATTAGTAAAAAGGGTTTTGATGAGGTATTATCTGCTATAAATGAATTATTTTGTTCATGCGGAGACATAAGCTAAAAATCTATTTCCTCTTCTTAGCTCTTCTATCTATTTCTGTTATCTCTCTATTTGATATAATGCCTTTGTTCATGAGTTTAAGCATAAACAGTCTATTATATTCGAATAAATAATCTACTGTTTTACTGATCTCTTCTAGTCTCTCCAAGTTTAACCTCATTTCTTCTTCATATTTCTTCAACTGTTGTATAGCATTTTTTAGATCCTTTGATCTATGTTCAAGGGTTTTATCAATATTTTTATTCATCTCTCTAATTATCTTTTCGCTGATAGAATCTATATGTTTTCTATTCTCATCTATTATCTCTCTCATAACTTGTTCTTTAAACTCCTCTACATTTTTCAATCGTTTCAATAATTGTTTAAATCCACCTACTTGTTCTTGAAGTCTTTCAATATTTGCTTTTTCAAATGATATCATTTGATCTAGTGTTCTACATTTCTCATTTAGTTCAACAAGTTTCTTCTGTAGATATCCTTCTTTCATATAATAGATTTGAAATGCAACAACAGTTTTTAAAGTTTAGATAAAAATATGGGGGGAGAAAAAGGGGCTAATATTTTGGGGGTAATAGAGATCGTAGAATCTTTTTCTCCCCTACTATTCAAACAATATAAATATTTAAAATTTAATATTTAAATTTTCTAGATTAATTGTAACATAAGTTATATATAAAATATACATTTTACACAATATAGCTACGATTTATTTTCATATCTCCATGTAGAGATAATATAATGAATGACTATAGATAATGGATATATATCTAAGATATTTGACTTCCTAGGGAAATAGCAAACAGTCCCGATAACATAGCTATGGTCAATATGAATATCTGAGAAAACATATTTGATAAAATAATTCCGACTATACCTATAAGGGACAATATAGATCCAATTATTTTCAATATCCTCTGCCAAACCATCCAGTTCCAATCTCACATAAAAAAGATGTATATCTAC
>QMTB01000191.1 GCA_003649845.1 Thermoplasmata archaeon
AAATAACGGAACAGGTACATGGCATGTGCAATGGAATGAAACGCTTGGGAACTATTCCATGATTGTAAGCGCTGAAAAGGGAGGCTATTATACCTACAATACAACTGTAAATCTTTCTGTATTTGGTAAGGCCATCGTGTCTATTATTAAACCGCAAGCCTCTGACTATCTCAGGGGAAGTATAGAGGTTATATGCAATATAACGGACTCATTAAGCATGGATGGTATTGAAAACCATACGGTCTATCTGTGGGACTCGTACAGTTCTGCCTATGAACTTATTAACTGGAGCAAGACGAACGGTAGTGGTATCTTCAGGTTCGTGTGGAATACGACAAATGAAACACTTGGCAAGCACACACTAATATGTAATATAAGTAATGAAACAGGCATATTCTATACGCCGTTAATAAGCAATACGAATGTGACAGTTTCAATATACGGAAACCTCACAACCTGTTTCAACTTACAAACAGATTACGAGATTTATAGAGATGATGCCTATTATCAATATGCCAAGGGTAAGAATCTGGTTTATAAAGTCACATTCTATTTAGGGGTCAAGGATGAAAAGGGAAATGATGTAAATAATGCTAATGTTACACTTTATCTAAATACGATAAACATCATTGGCTACTGCCTGACAAACTCTTCAGGCATGTGCAATATAACATGGAACCCAGGAAGCAGTACTGAGGCTGGTAATCTTACTATTATGACAAGGTCGTCAAAACAGGATTATTACACATCACCATATACTACCTCGTACATACTTCTCAGGGCATTTTCAATACCCATATGGGAGGAGCCGACAGGTACGGTTTTCTATGACATAGAGAGTGAAAACAAACTGACAGTAACATGCAGGGTAAATGAAAGTTATGCAAACAGGAGCATAGCCAGATATCCTGTTGAGATATGGTATGGAAGCAGGAACGATGATTACTCCGATACCCTTGTTTCATGGCAGGAAAACGGGAGTGGGGCAAGAACAAGAAAGGGTGATATAACAAACATAACCACAAGCCATAGCTACTCCCTTCTCAAAAACATAACCCTTGAGGGTTATGATGAAGCAACCCTCTATGTAAGGGGCATAAGAGGCATGGAGTACAGACTAGAGATATTCAATTCCACCACATGGCTAACCGTAATCAATACAACAAACCAAACAGGGATAATAAAAGGTGCAGTAAACACCAAAATATATAGTATAAGGCTCATATTCACAAACACAAGTAGCAATGCATATGTAGAAATTGAAAAACTTCTTATTAAGGATGTGACACTTAGTAATGCAACACAGATAATGCAATCAGAATTTACAGGCATCTATGACAGCTCAACACCTGCTGACAAGAGTGATGATGGAGATATGGAAGAGGTTGTTGTGCATAATGAAAATCCAACCTTATACTCCAATGGTTGGTATATTACAGGTGCAACAGGTAGTAGGAGTAATGAAAGTGTTAAGTATGGTAATTACAGCATGGCAGTAGCGTTTAATCTATCAGGCAGTAGCTCAGCAAACGTGATAAGAGAGTATTATCCATATTCAAAATGGGCCAATTACAGCAGGCTGAGTTTCTGGATAAACAATAAAGGGCTCAACGTAACGCTCAGGTTTAAGCATTATCCGAGCGGCTGTACATATGATTATAATCTTGGTATTTGGAGCGGGTGGAGATATTTCCAGCCAAGTATTGAAAGCTTTGGTCAATCATGTGGCTCAAAATATGCTGATAGCTTTATGTTTATAATAAAAAATGAGGGACAGGACTGGGTTAACGATACGCTCTATTTGGATCACGTTGAGATACTAAGAAATGTAACTACTGGCACGAATGGTGTTGCAAGCGTTCAGTGGCTACCCCCAGCTACGGGTGTTTATGATATGATGTGTAAGATAGATGATTATGATTATTACAACACCAGCGAGGATAAAGATTTCCAGCGTATTCAGCTTCTTGCAGGAGGAGGCGTGCCGGGAGAGGCAGAAGGATTCAAGGTTGGAGAGGCAAATGTAACATCATTTACAAGAGAACCCTTATATATATACAGAGCTGTGGCGACAAACAATGATGGTATAGTTGGGTACATAAACATAACGAGTAATTACACAGCAACAATAGGTATAAACATAACAATATGGGGAGAAGGTGCTTCATACCTTATGGCAAATGAGAGCTACGTTTTGATAGGACCATTAGAATCGAGGATAATAGGGATATTGTATAACACAACAGATGAAGAGGGTATTCGTAATGCAACAGTAAGTATGATAAACTATGCAACTAAGGAAAGGCTTGATACAAATATAACGCTTGATATAAGACACCTGTTTGTTAAAGTAATAAACCCGAGCGCATCTACCCCATTCGTAAACATAACCAATGGAAGCATAATATGGGTTATAGCAAGAGCTGAATATAATCATACAAACATTACAAGCCAAGATAATGTATCATTCCTTGTGTACATAAGTGATGTGATGTGTGATGAAACAAACTATACATTCAATGCATCTAAGGGCTTGTGGAATATAACATGCCTTGCACCATGGATACCAAGAAATGTCATAAACAATTCCCTTGGTGTAAAACTTATTTATACATTTGACAATGTTAGTGATGAAGTTGAAGGCGCAGCTATATATAGAGATGTAACACCACCGGCCTTCTATAACCTTACAGTGAATATTAACGGCAGTCATGTTAATGCAAGCGTTCTCATAATTGATAATGTCAATGTTAGCACCACATGGGCCTCCTTGGAAAGGCTTGATAACGGTAATATAACAAATATCACACCGACATATATGGGAAACAATGTATGGCTCATCGAGATAACAGTTAATGAGAATGGTGATTACAACCTTTATGTGTACGCTAATGATACTGGCGGCAGGGTAAACAGCACTATGGGTTGGTTTGATATATACGAAGAAGTTAGAGTAATGGGCAATATCTCAGATAAATTAATGACAAATATCAGATTCATGAGACCATGGAGCAGTATCAAGTTCAAAGATATAACATCTGTTGATGGAGTTTATAACGCTGTGGTTAAAGACAGGAGTTATGATATTGGGGTTGATATACTTGTGCCGGAAAATCAACTGCATAGAATCATTTTCAAGAGTGCGAGTTTTGTCAGGAAAACAGATATAGTATATAATCTTACTAGTTGGCAGGAAAACGGGAGTGGGGCAAGAACAAGAAAGGGTGATATAACAAACATAACCACAAGCCATAGCTACTCCCTTCTCAAAAACATAACCCTTGAGGGTTATGATGAAGCAAGACTGTATGTGAATGGTATAAGAGGCATAGAATACAGATTGGATATATACAACTCCACTGTGTGGCTGACCGTAATCAATACAACAAACCAAACAGGGATAATAAAAGGTACAATAGAAGGCAAGATATATGGCATAAGACTCATCTTTACAAACACACAAAGAAATGCATACGTGGAGATACATAACCTTACACTGAGCGATAAGATTATTGAAAACCCAATGGTATTTAAAGAGGTTAATGGTAGTGAAATAAATCATCCGAATGGAACAAAGAATATCACAATAGGAGGGCTTTCTATAATGATTTCAAGTA
>QMTB01000192.1 GCA_003649845.1 Thermoplasmata archaeon
AGCTCTCATAATAGCTATACATGGGGGTGGTTTTGTAGGTGGTGATAAAAGAGATGGTAAATGGAGAGATTTTTGTAAATTATTTTCTAAGATGGGTTATGTAACTGCTTCTATAAACTATCGATTACAACCTGAAGATAGTAGAGATATGAATAGAGCTATAACAGAAGCTATGTATGATGCTAAAGCAGCGGTTAGATTTTTTAGAGCGAATTCTGAGAAATATAAGATAGATAATAACAGGATTGCTATTGCTGGTAGTTCTGCTGGTGCAATAACAGCTTTATATGTTACTTATCTAAGAGAAGCAAAATATGAAGGTGATAGTGGTAACCCTGGTTTTTCTTCTAATATAACTGCTTGTGTAGACTTATGGGGTGGATTATATAGTAATGTAACAGAGATTGACCAAGGTGAACCACCAGTGTTAATTATACATGGTACAGATGATAAAGTAGTGCCATATAGTGAAGCAGAGAATATCTCTAGACGGTGTAGAGAATTAGGTATCGCTTATATTCTACATCCATTGGAAGGAGAAGGACATGCCCCATGGGATAGATATCAAGATTTTCTACCATGGATAATAGATTTCCTATACGAGTATTGTGCTAATAATAGGAGAGAAGAAAAAATAGTTAAAGATTTTGATTTACCTATTGGTATAGGTATAATGGATGAATCTCATCTAGAATTTTTAAATGAAAGGATGCAGGATGGAGATATACTAGCTGTTAGACCACATCTCATGAATCTACTTGATAATGTAAAAGTTGGTATAAGAACACTAGTTTTTAGTGCAGATTACTATTCTGAAGTTGAGAGTCTCATAGAAGATGCAGTAGATAGAAAAGTTGGAATTATCGGCTACAACTTGGAGGGGGCATATACTTTAGAGGAGATGATAGAACAAGAAAAAACAGTATATAATCTGACAAAACAATATGATATCCTATTCATGTTTGGACCGACGTTAACTAAGTTGATAAAATATTATAAAGAGTTTGTAAAGTATACGGATATCATATTGATTCAAGCTCAGCATCTTCAAACCATGGAAGATTTAAGAGGGAAATTAGAGGAAATTATACATAATATATCTACTATAAATCCAGATGTTGATATTTGGGTGCAACTCTCTGTTAATCCACCTGATGGTAGAGATCTAACGGCAGAAGAATTCTTAGAAGATATGAATGAAATAGAAGATTTAATTGATGGCATCTGGATATTCTATGTTAATAGTAAATGGCCTATAGTTAAAGATGTTTTAGATGAGATTAGACCTAAAACTAAGGATGAATTTTCATATATTCAGCCTATAAATTTTTATAATAGTTTTTTAAATAAAGTTAGTAGATAGGATGATTTATGTCTATAGTTCGCTCATATGTATCTTACTTGTCTCATCTTCAACTATCGGCATAATTAGCGAATCTTATGTTGATGATACACCGATAATAGCTATTTATAATGGTTCTGGTAGTTGGAATATTAGTGTTATAGCTTTTGAAAGTTTTCTAGATTGGAAGGGTATAGATTGGGTTGAGATAGATGAAGAGGATATCAATAATGGAGATTTAGATGGATATCAAGCTATTTATTTCCCTGGTGGTTGGGCTGGAACATATGTAGATAGCATAAGTAGTGAAGGTTTTGAGGATATTAGGAGAAGTATAGAAGAAGGTGTTAGCTATATTGGTATATGTGCTGGAGCTTATCTAGCAGCAGATAAAGTAGTTTTTGAGAATGTAACATATAATTATCCTCTTAAAATCTTCAATGGTATAGCATATGGTTCTCTGCATAGTATAACACCATGGGATAATTATACTATGACTCTTCTAGATATAAATAAATCCAATCCTATTAACATGTATGAATCTTCTACGGAGTGGATGTTATATTATGGTGGTCCATATTTTCAGTCTTATGATCAAGATATAGATGTTCTTGCTACTTGGAGAGGGTATTATGATAAACCAGCAATTGTATCTTTTAAATATGGTGATGGTAGGGTTGTATTGATAGGTTCTCATCCTGAGATAGAGGAGGATAGTTTTAGAGATGGTAGTGTTTTTGCTGATGAGTATGATGATAATGGTTCAGATTGGTATCTACTTTGGACTCTAGTAGATTGGGTTATATATGGAGAGGTTACAAAGCCACCTCAACTTGATATATCTATTGATAAACCTAAATCTGGTTATCTATATTTCTTAGATAGAGAGTTGTTCTATATGGGTGAAACTATTATATTTGGTGGTATAAATATTGAAGTGATGATTGAAAATTATTCATACTATGAAATAGAGAATGTTACCTTCTATATTGATGATGAGATTAGATATATAGATGATTCCCTGCCTTATAGTTGGTTTTATAATGATAAGGGTTTTAAATCTCATATGATTAGAGTAACTGTACGAAGTGTTGATGGAAGAATCGTTGATGATAGTGAAACTTTATGGATGATGAATCTAATGGGTTAATAGGGAGGAGTTTATATGAATAGAAGATATCTCCTAGTTGTTTTAGTTCTAGTAGTTTTATTGTTAAATGGATGTTTTTCAAATAATGCATTCTATGGTGTATCAAGGTATAATGCTGGCTATACAGTTACATATTTTACATATATTAATTCTCTTGGAGATATAAAAAATAGAACTATCTATATATGGTATCCCTCGTATGATAAACCTATTAGTTATAGATATTCTAATATGACTGGTTTGATAGCAGTTAATGGTAGTGTAGCAGATGATAAACCTTTTCCACTAGTTGTATTCTCCCATGGTTATAAAGGTAATGGACTACAGTCTCTTTTTATAACACAGAAACTTGCAGAGTATGGATATGTTGTAGCTTCTATAAACCATGATGATGCTACTTTCAACTGGAGTAATATAAGTAGAAAAAATATGTTATGGAATGATAGTTTCTTTATTGATAGAAGAGATGATATAAAGGCTTTAATAGATATATTAGTAGAGTTGAATGAAAATGATTCTCTATTGAAAGGTTTCATTGATTCTACTAGGATTGCTGGTATGGGTCATTCGCTAGGTGGATATACTATTCTAGGTTTAGTAGGAGGTTGGAATAGTTGGAGGGAAGAGAGGATTAGAATAGCTTTACTATACTCACCGTTTATTCAGCCATTTAACAATCTTAGTGGTATAGAAACACCCATTATGATTACAAGGAGAGACATTAGATGAGGATATAACACCTTATATAGAAGATGTATATGATATTCTACCGTCTCCAAAATATTTCCTAGTTTTAAGAGGGGCAACTCATGGAGTTTGGACTAATCTAGCATGTTTATTAAGGAATTATAATTCTGTAGAGGAATGCTATAATGAATGTATAAATGCTAAGTTTATTCTAAGTTATTCATCTTCTTTTCTAGATTATTATCTAAAAGATGAGTTAGAGGCATTAGATTATCTACATAATAAAAACATATATCTATACTCTTACAGATATGATGATACATAAATGGTTTTTAGTTTTATACTTCTCTCTAATTTTATCTATATAATCAGAAATGATATAAGAGAGATTTATGATTCAAAGTATCTATGTTTGAAGCCCCAAGAGGA
>QMTB01000193.1 GCA_003649845.1 Thermoplasmata archaeon
ACCTTACATATATTTGATTGGTTTTCCTAGTGTTGGCTGGTTTTATTTTACTATTGGTAGCGATCTCCATAGAGGTTTTGGTGTACATCCTATAGTTATAGCTATACCATCTTACTCTCCTGGATTTAAAATTTATGATGGTAGTGAGCCTCTGCATGCGAAGTTGAATTATGGTGTTAATTTGGAAGATTGGATACCCATTCCAACTAGTATCGGTGCTTTTGATATTGATCTTAGATAGAATAATAGTGGATGATCGGAATAGTATGTTGAGAGTCTACCCAAGAATTTGGATATAATCCCAGATTCTAAGAACCTAGTAAACTTAGGAATCCCCAAAATCTTGTGTGCGCTATTATATCATTTTGATTCAAAGTAGGTTTTTCTTCCTATTGGCAGAATATGAATGGTCCTATTACAAATCCTGTAGCCCGTTTCTCTACTAGAGGAGCGTTATCTCCAACTGCTGTTATATGTATATCTGCCCATCCAAATCCAAAGATACTATTTGTAGTAACAATTGTAATTGATAGACCTGCTGGCAGTACAGGTATTGTATCTGTAGAGTATAGATGTATTAGATTCATAATACCGCCATCAATAGTTATCATCCAAGATAAATTAGTTACAGCTATATCACCAGTATTATTTATACGAGCTGAAACTATAGATAAACCACCTTGAATATCACCTATTTCTAATACACCTATATTTTCAACGTAGACATCTATAGAAGCTATATTAGAATAGTATTCACCATCAAAACTTCTAGCATAGATTGTATGTATTCCATTAGCTACACTTGTTGTATCCCAATTATAACTCCAGCTATTGGTGCCAGTAGCAGGTATCCAAGAGTTATCATCAATTTTTACCTCTACTCTTTCTATACTACCATCACTATCATAAGCGTTTCCTATAATCTCTATTATACCAGAGACATTTGATTGATCAATTGGATTTAGAATAGTAACATCTGGAATAGAATAACCATAGGTTTTAAAACAGAAATCAGAATATTGTTTGGCATCTCCTAATCTATATTCGATTCCATCTGGATATGCATCATGTCCAGGGCTTCCAAAGTTATCCCCCCACCAATAACAATTTGAGATGTTATCGGTATGAGATAGTGGGGCCCATACAATATAATATGTATCGCCAGGAGTGATATTTATGTCTGGTAGATCTACTTCAAACCACTCTGGGAATGTATCTACCATATCACGATGAAGTATAAAGTATGTTAGATCATCTCCATTAAGACTATCTCTAATAGAGATCCTTAGGTTACCAGGTGTATTATTTCTAAAACCATAAAGCTGTACTCTAGTAATGGTTTTAACTGTTGGTTTAAAAGACTGCGCAAACTCTCCAGGATAATTTGTTGACCAGAATCTATCGCAATGTGTCTGTTCTTGATCTATATGATCCCCTGCTGGTAGATTTCCACCTAAAATTATAGGGGTTAAACCAACTATAACTATGCTGCATAAGGTAAAGATAAATCTTTTTCGCATTATATATGCCCCCTTTTTCTATAATCTATAACTATAATATATCATATAAATTTTTTTGATTCCAAAGCTCGAAAGCTAGGCTAAGAATAATAAACATTAAAAACAACCCTACAATACCTCCTCCAGGTGATACATCTATGTCTTCTAAATCTGGATATCTACGTCAGCCTATTGTTAGCGTACTAGGTCATGTAGATCATGGTAAAACTACTTTACTGGATTATATCCGTGGTACTGCTGTTGCAGCTAGAGAAGCAGGAGCTATTACGCAACATATAGGAGCTACAGAGATACCTATAGATGCTATTATAAATATATGTGGAGATCTATTAAAAGGTAAAAAATTTACATTACCAGGTTTACTATTCATTGATACACCAGGGCATCATGCTTTTACTACTCTTAGAGCCCGTGGTGGTTCTCTAGCTGATCTAGCTATACTAATTATTGATATAACAGAAGGTTTTAAACCACAGACTTTTGAATCTATAAGGATATTAAAACAGTATAAAACTCCTTTTGTAGTAGCTGCAAATAAGATTGATAAAATTACTGGTTGGCAGAAAACAAAATATCTAGGGAGACAACGTATTGAAAACCAGCATAGTAGAGCAAAAACAATTTTTGAAGAAAAAATCTATGAACTAATAGGTACACTATATGATGAAGGATTCAAAGCAGAGTTATATTATAATATAACTGATTTTAGAAAGACACTAGGTATAATACCTATATCTTCTAAGACAGGTGAAGGTATACCAGAACTTCTCATGACTGTTGTTGGATTAGCACAACGATTTCTTGAAGAACAATTACATGTAGAGAAGGGCCCAGCGAAGGGTACAGTTTTAGAAGTTAAAGAAGAAACAGGTCTTGGTACAACTATTGATACTATTATATATTCTGGGATTCTAACTAGTAAAGATACTATTGTAGTAGGTACAAAAGATGAACCTATTGTTACTACTATTAAAGCGCTTTTGAAACCTAAACCTCTTGATGAAATCCGAGACCCTAGAGAACGTTTTGATAAAGTCGATGAAGTACATGCTGCCTGTGGTATAAAGATTTCCTCTCCAAATCTTGAAAATGTTGTACCAGGTGCTCCTCTAAGAGTAGTTTCTGGTAATCTAGAAGAGGTTTTAGAGGAAGTTAGAAAACAAACTAAGATAGAATTTGAATTAGATGAAGATGGTATAATAGTTAAAGCAGATACCATTGGATCCTTAGAAGCTTTAATCAAGGAATCTAGAGATAAAGGCATCTCTATTAGAAAAGCAGATATAGGTAATGTTTCAAAGAGAGATATAATTGAAGCAGATGCAACACAAGATGTATTAAATAAAGTTATCTTCGCTTTTAATGTTAAAATACTACCAGAGGCGCAAGAAGAACTTCAAGCTAGGAAGGTAACCGTGTTCAAAGAAGATGTTATCTATACTATCATGGAGAAATACGATGAATGGCTTACAGCTGCAAAAGAAGCATTAGAAAGAGAAAGAAGAGAAGAATATGTACATCCAGGTATGATACGTATACTCCCAGAATATATCTTTAGAGTTAGTCATCCTGCAATTGTTGGTGTAAGGGTTTTAGGTGGACGTATAAGAGAAGGTGTAACTCTGATGAGAGAAGATGGAAAACTAGTTGGAAAGATAAAAGGTATACAATCACAGAATAGAGCTATAGAAGAAGCAAAACAAGGTGAAGAAGTAGCTATTTCTATTGATGGTGTAACTGTAGGGAGACAAATCAAAGGCGGCGACATACTATACACTGATCTACCATCTAAAGATGCAAAAAAACTGAGGGAGATGAATGTTTTAACGATAGATGAGAAGGATGTATTAGATAAAATATATGAGATAAAAAGGAAGACTGATAAATTCTGGGGTATATAAATGCAGGGGAGGAGATTCGAACTCCTGAACCTCTACAGGACAAGGCCCTGAACCTTGCGCCGTTGACCAAACTTGGCTACCCCTGCTAACTATATTCTAGTTTATTGAAACACATAATTTAAATATTTCTTTAGATATTGCCCCTACCTGTAATGGCCCGGGTGGTGTAGTCTGGTAACATATGGG
>QMTB01000194.1 GCA_003649845.1 Thermoplasmata archaeon
TTAGATTGTATTATCTTAATGATATTAATCCTATAATCACATAGTAATAATAGATATGGTTTGTTGATTAAATCATTGAGATCTTCGATATCTCGTAGGGATTTGGTTTTTAGAGTTATCTTTTTATGCTTAGTTTGGATAGCTGGTGAGATGAGGCGGTTCTATGGTCGAAGAAAAAAAAGAGTATATCTATGAGAAGAAAAGTGGTTGGCAAATTTTTTCAGAGGAACAGTTACCTAAAATTTTTGAGTTTTGTGAGGATTATAAATCTTTTCTTAGTAATGTTAAAACTGAGCGGGAATCTATATTGAAAATCCAGGAGGAGTCAAAGGGTAAAAATTGTAGATTTTTCTTGAATAAACAATCTAGCGCTGCTCTTGTAGTTCCAGGAGAGAAACCTCTATCGGAAGGTGTAAGGTTGGTTGTATCTCATGTTGATTCCCCTAGGTTGGATCTAAAACAGGTTCCTTTATTTGAGGATTCTGATAGCAATCTTGCTTTGTTTGAAACACATTATTATGGTGGTATAAAGAATTTCCATTGGCTTACTATTCCCTTGGCATTTCATGGAGTAGTTGTTAGACAGAATGGAGATAAAATTATGTTTAAACTCGGTGAAGAGGAGAATGATCCTGTGTTTTCTGTTCCAGATATACTGCCTCATCTTTCATATGAAGTGCAGGATTCCAAAAAACTGGAGGATGCTATAAAAGGTGAAACATTGGATGTAATGGTGGGTAGTAAACCGATTATAAAGAAAGAGGATGATGATTCTAAGGATAAGATAAAATCTGCTATTTTAAAGAAACTTTATGAGGATTATGGATTGGTGGAGGAGGATTTTATCTCAGCTGATTTAGAGGTTGTTCCAGCGTATAAACCTAGAGATATGGGATTTGATAGATCGTTAATCGGTGCTTATGGCCAGGATGATCGAGCTTGCGTGTTTACCTCGATGAGGGCTTTATTTGAGGTTGAAAATCCTGCTTATACTGCTATTGCTTTATTTGTTGATAAAGAGGAGATCGGCAGTGAGGGTAATACCTCTGCTCAGGTCATTGCATTTCTTAGATCTATTTTCAAGGAGCTTGATCCAACAGTTGATGTAGATGAAGTTATGTTGAATTCTAAGGCTATCTCTGCTGATGTTGATGCTGCTGTTACTCCTAATTATACTGAGGTTTTTGAGTTGAAGAACGCTGCTAGTCTTGGGAGAGGAGTTGCTATGGCTAAGTTTACTGGTCATGGTGGGAAGTATAACGCAAATGATGCACCTGCTGAATATGTTGCTGAGATTAGAAGGATTTTAAATGAGAATAAGATACCTTGGCAGACTGGAGAGATTGGTAAGGTAGATTATGGTGGCGGTGGTACTGTTGGTAAATATTTCTCTAGATTAGGTATGTCTGTTATTGATCTTGGTCCACCTGTTTTAAATATGCATTCGCCTTTTGAGGTTACAAGTAAAGTTGATATTTATGCTGCATATCTAGCATATAAGATGTTTTTCATGAGTTCCTAGAGGTTTAGATCGAAGGGTTTTTATCAAAAATTTATCTTGAAAAAGCATACATTATACTATTTATCGTTTAACGTTAAAGGAAATATTTATATATCGGTACTGTACTATATATTTTAGTAAAAATAAATAGTAGGTGCATTAGAAAAAATGAAGCAGAAACAGTTTAAACTTAGTAAGGAAGATAGAAAAGCAGCTCAGCTACTTGCAAAGTTGGGTATGCCTAAGAATCTAGCGAAGACTCTAATGTATCTATCCCATGTTGGTGAATGTTACAGTGTAGATATAGAGCAGGGAACAGATCTCAAACAGCCTCAAGTCAGCATTGCTATGAGGGAGTTGTTAAAACGTAAATGGGTCGACGAGGAGATCAACAGGGCTAAGACAAAAGGTAGGCCACGCCATCTATACCGTATTAAAACTGATCTATATGATATAATGAAGGATCTCGAGGAAAGGAAGTTGAGAGAAATCGAAAATATAAAACGGGATCTATCTGAATTGAAAAACCTGTTAGCGCAGAGGGAAAATTTTTAGGCGGATTTTATTCCTCTAATAGTTTCTCCATCTCTTTTATTAGCCTTGCAAACCTCTTGCCTTTATCTGTTAGACGGTAATAGATTGCTTTAGATCCATTTCCGCTGTTTCTCTCTACGACAAGATTGTGTTTTAGTAGTAGTTTTAACGCTCTTTTTGCTGTAGAATTATTACTTATCTCAACGAGTGGTTTATTGTTGTATAGTTTCCCATATAGTATCTCTCCATTTTGATGTAATACTAGTGGTATCTGTAGTACCCCTCTCTGTCCTTCTAATTCTTTAATCTTTGGATTTATTGGCATGGTTAATCCCGCTCTATTTATGGAAATTACGGGCAAGATATTAATATTTATCGTTTAACGTTAAATAGAAAAGTATATAAAGTAGAAGGTATATATAATTTACGTTAAACGATAAACGTTAGAAATTATGCAATTGCGAAAGATTCTAAGGTATATAATTACGCACATAACATATGACAAGTTAGATTGGGATATCAACAAAATGAGTAATTATTCTGTATATTCCTAACATAAAATGAGGGGAGGAAAAATGGTAGAGGATAAAAGAAAATTAGTAGAAGAAGTAACTATATGCCCTGAATGCAAGGGGACACATATAGTTAAAGATCTCTATAGAGGTGAAATTGTCTGCGAGGATTGCGGCCTAGTTATAGATGAAGAGATGATAGATTATGCTCCAGAATGGCGTGCATTTGATAAAGAAGAGAGAGATAAAAAAGCTCACACCGGTGCTCCAGTATCTCCTCTAATCCATGATGGTGGACTCACAACAGAGATAAGTTATCAAAATAGAGATTCATATGGTAGGCCAATATCAAATAAAACACGTGCTCAGATATATAGACTCAGGAAATGGCAGAGAAGAATAAGAATGAGAGATTCTACAGATAGGAATATAGCTGAGGCTTTCTCTCAACTTATGAGAGTATCTTCTATTATGAATCTACCTAGAAACGTGAGAGAAACAGCAGCAATGATATACAAAAAAGCAGCTGAAATGGATTTAATCAGAGGTAGAACAATAGATGGAATGCTTGCAGCAGCTATCTATGCTGCATGTAGACAATGTCATGTACCTAGAACCTTTGATGAAATTAGTATGGCTACCAATATACCTAAGAAGGAAATAGGGAGAAACTATCGCTTCCTTGCTAGGGAGTTAAAACTACATATACTACCTGCATCACCAATGGATTATCTAACAAGATTTGGAAATAAACTAAAACTTAGCGTAGAAGCTCAAGCAAAAGCAAAAGAGATACTTGACCAAGCAGAACAAGAGAGACTAACCATAGGCCAGAATCCAATTGGATTAGTAGCAGCATCTCTATATATGGCATCAGTTTTATGTGGAGATAAGAAAACACAAAAGGAGATAGCAGAAAAAATAGGTGTAACAGAGGTTACCATTAGAAATAAATACAAACAACTATCAAAAAAACTTGGAATAGACATAGCTCTATAACAATAGATACTTATATACAATAAAATAA
>QMTB01000195.1 GCA_003649845.1 Thermoplasmata archaeon
AAAGGTTTATCTAGTACCAGGTTGGCGTATAGGTTATACATTGTTTCATCATAATGGCGAATTAGATGAGATAGAAGATGCTTTTTTTAGAATAGCTAGATCTCGTTTATGCGCTAACTCTGTCTGTCAATATGCCTGTATCCAAGCTTTAAAAGGACCGCAGGATCATATAATAGAGGTTAATAGAAAACTTAAAGAAAGACGAGATTTTGCATATAAAAGGTTAAATGAGATACCCGGTATTTCAACTGCAAAACCTGAGGGGGCTTTCTATATATTTCCCAAGATAGAAGCGATAGATGGTATTTGGAAAACAGATAAGAAATTTGTTTTAGATTTATTATACGAGAAGCATGTATTGGTTGTAAATGGTTCAGGTTTCTGTCCAGTATTTGGCAAGAACCATTTTAGAGCTGTAATATTACCACCTTTGGAAATGTTATCTGAAGCCCTTGATAGATTAGAAGATTTTATGAGATCTAGATTATCCTAGTTCACCATTTCTCCCAATGTATTATTTCCTTCAAACTTCTTCTTTTTGTACTTCTAACTATAAGTTTTCTACTTTTAGCAGATAAAGTTTCTTCTTTAGGATATCCAACTGGTGTGAGTGCTACTATTCGTATACGAGGAGGTATCTCCAGTAATTCTTTAATCTTATTTTCATTAAAAGCTCCAATCCAACATGTTCCAAGACCAACATCAGTAGCAGCTAGTATCAAATGTTCCATTGCAATAGCAGTATCAACAATATAGTAATCTATACCTTCTCTACTACCACTTAAATGTGGATCTGCACAACCTACTATAATAACAGGTGCTTGTTTTATCCATCTATTGATGATATCTGTTTTAGCTACTTCAAGTATCTTCTCTCTATCAGTTATAACGATGAAATGCCAGCATTGTTTATTCATCCAAGAGGGAGCGCGTTGAGCGCATTCTAAAATATACCTTATCTTCTCCTCTTCTACAGATTTACTGTTATCATAACTCCTTATACTCTTCCTCAATCTAATTACATCATATAACTCCATGAGTTTTTATTCCCTCCTCTAATATTACAGGTGTCTCACTATTTATCAGCATAATCCTTTTCATATTGATATCATACGCTATCTGTATTGCATATAGCTTTACTCCCTTATGATAAGCTTTTGAAATCAGAGAATATATCAATGGATCTCCTTCTTTATATGGAGTAAAATATTTTATATCTGGTATAGCTGCAATAAACATTATAGCACTTTCTCCTCTTTCACTATTTTTGATTAAATCCATTATATGCCTCTGACCTCTGATAGATGGACAATCAGGATACATTGCATATTCCCCTTTTTTTAAAACAGCGCTTTTAACCTCTAGATATATAGATCTAGTATTACATGATAATAAATAATCTATCTTTGAATTATAGAGTGAAGCATTTCTTTTTTGGATTCTACATCCAATAAATTTTGGTAGTAAACCATTTTCCATACATCTCTCAAAGGCTTTCATCTGCAATAGGGTATCTATAATAGAAGCTAAACCATTATATGGTGATACAGCAAATAAACGATAATCATTTTTTCCTCTATTTGGAATCAAAAAACCTTTTACACCCTTCCTAAGGTATTCTCTTAGTCTACCTGTATTATTTATCCAAGCTTTATATCCTCTATCTTCTATCTCAATGATAACGGTGAAACGATTTTCTTTTCTAACAATGATACAAAGGAGTAGGGTTATCTATGGTTAATAATGGAATCATTCTTGTTTATCATCCATCATAGTTTTCTTAACATGCATAGGATGTTGTTCATTAAATGATTCTTCAAATGGATGAAACTGTGTAGTATCTTTTATAGTGGATTCGATGTTCTTCTGTATATGTAAAACAGGGTTTTCTAATAGAGTAGTATCTAACATGTCACTGCTTTTAGTCTCCATATCCATATCAGTTACATGAATATTCGATAGGTTTCTAAGTATATTTGTCCGAATATGTTCAGTAACCATGTGTCCAATCTTCTCTCTCTGCGTCTCTGTCAACTGTTGAGTAAGTTCATGTATAATCCTATTTCTAAGTTCAAGTTCTTCGTGTAAACTCTTTACCTCAGCTGCTAGATCTGCAGGTTTACTAACTGATAGATGTTCGATGATATCAGCTTGAAGCATGGTTTGCATTTCCATTTCTGTTAATTGTCTGCTCAGCTCATAAACGATTTGATCTCTAATATTAATCTCATCGTTTAAATCCTCTATCTCTTGATTTAAAAACTCTACTTTCTCCTCTAAGTCTATACTATTGGGTAAAGTTTGTTGTATCTCCTCTATTTTATTCTCTCTAGCAAGCCAACCAAGTGCAGCGTAGATATCCTTCTCCTCCATATCTGTTAGATGGGCTATCTGAGTGATATCATTTCTAAGATTTTTAAGTATATTAACTAGCTTACCTGCATCTGTACCGATCTTATATATTAGATTTGTTTGATCTGCGAGGCTATAGAATTCTCCGTCTCTCCTGATTTTATTCTCTCTTGCAAGCCATCCTATTGCTATATAGAATTCCTTCTCGTTGAGATTCGTTTGATGTAAGATCTGATGTTTTGTAAGGGGACCGTTACTATTAAGAGCATGCCATATCTTACCAGCATTTTCTCCATATATCCTTATCATCTCATCCATTTAATCCCATCCTTCTTACCATATATGAAACACATCGATAGGACTTATATTTTTCTCTTTATACAACTTTAAATTTTCCTCTTCTATCTACTAGGAAATTAATCACTGCACTCCCTAACATATTATCGTTAATATGTAACATGCTTATGGAGAAGAGAAAAATTTCATCTATGAATAACTTACAAACATCCTCTTCTAGAGAGTTTATTCTTTTAACTATAGCTCAGATAGCTATTCCCAATAATTTTTATATTCATTCTATATTCGCTTGCCTTACATGGAGAATAACCATTTTCGCACTTTAATACTAGTATCCTTTGCATGGCTACTAATATTTGTAGGTCGTATTACTCCATCAACATTACTCGTTCAAATGACAAATGATTTACATATGAGTGATTTTCAAGCAGGAGTTGCATTATCAGGTATATGGTTTTTCTATGGTGTACTTCAGTTTCCAAGCGGAGTTTTTGCAGATGCATTAGGTAGAAAGAAGATTATAGTGTTTTCTCTAATAGGTTTTAGTATAGCTTCTATTCTAATCGGACTCTCAAATTCTTTTATAATAGCTGGAGTAACTTTTTGTCTAATAGGCATGGCATCTGGTTTACTACCCTCCCCTAGTTTTACTTTAATAGCCGAGTTATTCGGATCTAAAAAGGGTAAAGCACTTGGTATACATTCTTCTATTGGTAGCATATCGGGTTTCATACCAATTATTCTACCTATCCTCGCAGTGTCATTTGGTTGGAGAAACATATTTTTTCTATGGGGTATAATAGGAATTATACTGGCATATAGTATCTTTATATTTGCAGATGAAAGTTTGAAAAATCCAGAATATATATCCTATATAACTCGTTTAAAAGAGATGATTAAATCTATTGGTAATAGAG
>QMTB01000196.1 GCA_003649845.1 Thermoplasmata archaeon
TAATATAGCTGATGCTATACTTTTTGTTCTAGGTGCTAAAAGCTCTAAGGTTATGAGAGCAGAGAGGTTAACAGATCTCATATTCAATGGTGGTAAGAAGCATAAGAATCCTGCTAGATATTGCAAGGTTTCTCTTGTTTTTGATAATCAAGATAGGAAGATACCCATTGAAGCAGATGAGGTTATACTTACTAGGATGATTAAACGCGCTCCACTTAAAAACGACCCAGATAATTATTATACATATTATTATATTAATGATAAACCTTATACATATACTGCTTTTAATGATCTACTGGCACATGCAAGATTATCTGGCAGCAGCTATAATATAGTTCAACAAGGTGATGTTACAAGGATCATTGAGATGGGAGGTATAGAGAGAAGAAAAATTATAGACGAGATAGCTGGTATAAGCCATTTTGATGAAGATATAAAAAAAGCTGAGAAAGAGAAAGAAGAGGTAGATGGAAATCTTGATAGAATTAATGTTATACTAACTGAGATAAACACTCAACTTAAACAACTAAAAAAAGATAGAGATGAGGCTTTTAGATATAAAGAACTCAAAGACCAGTTATATGAACTTAAAGCGAAGGTAGCTTTGAAGAAGAAGAAAGAAGTTGAAGATCAGATAATAGAGATACAACATCAGATAGAATCTTATGAAAGAGAGCAGAAGAAACTATCTGAGAAGAGATCTTCTCTAAAAGAAAGATATAGAGAGATACAAGAGGAGGTAAAGGATTTAGATCAGTGTATAGCTGATACAGGTGGAGAGGAGGTTAAAAAACTTAGAGATGAGATAGAATCTCTTAGAAGAGAAGAGATTAAGACAAGTGAACGACTAAGTTATACAAAAGAAGAAATACGGGTTTTAAAGAAGGAGGTAGAAGAACATAAGATTCGTCTTAGAGATATAGACGAGGAGATCAAAAAATATAAGACTGATAGAGATAAAATTCAAATAGAACTCGAGGAGAAACAGAAGATTTTAGATGAAAAAAAAGAAGAATTATCTAAGTTTAAAGAAAATATGAGGAATACTGATGAAAACTATAGAAAGATATCTTTAGAATTAGCTGAGTTACAGGAGAAACAGGATAATATCAAAGGAGAAATACATGATCTCAATCTTACTCTAGATAGGTTAAACAAAAAACTAGAATCTATAGATGTGCGCATAGCTGAGTTGGAAGAAGATAAATCTACATATGAATTCGAATTAAAAGATATTGAATGGCGGGAGAAGGATATACACGATAAACAAAGAGAACAGAGATCTAAAATTAAAAAATTAGAACAAGATATATTTGAAAAGAGAAAAGAAATTACAAGGGTAACAGAAGAACTATCTAAACTTGAAAGGGAGATTAGAAACCTTCAAAACATGGAGAGTAAACTTAGAGCAGAATATGAGGCTTATCAACTTGTTTATAGAAAATATAATCCTGCTGTGACAGAGATATTGAAAGCTAGAGATGATGGTATACTAAAAGGTATACATGGCACTATAGCAGAGCTTGCTCATGTAGAAGATATATATCGTACTGCTGTAGCTGTAGCTGCTGGAAATAGAATGCAAAGTATAGTAGTGGATGATGATAAAGCAGCTGCAGATGCTATACGTTATCTACAAAAAAAGAAACTAGGTAGAGCAACTTTTCTACCTTTAAATAAGATGATATCTGGTAAACCTAGAGGGAAAGCTCTTCTGGCTGTTAAAGATGGACATTCCCATGGGTTTGCTATAGATATAGTTAGATTCAAAGAAGAATATAGGGGTGCATTTTGGTATGTATTTGGAGATACCATTATTGTAGATACACTTGATGATGCTCGTCGTCTAATGGGTGGAGTTAGACTAGTAGATCTACAAGGTGGTTTAATAGAAGCTTCTGGTGCAATGCATGGCGGTAGTAAACCCAAGGTAGAGCTTTCATTTGGAGAGGTAGATAGACGGAGGTTAGATGAAGTTGCATATCAACTACAAGCTTTAGAGGTTAAACAAAATGATTTATCTGAATATCTATCTAGTTTGAAGCAAGAGATTACTCTACTGGAGGAGGAGTTACGTAATATAAAGATGGAAGAGAATTTTGAATCTCAACTTAAAGATCTTAAAAATTATAGAGAAGAATATAATAGGAAACTAGCTAAAACAATGGAGCAGATAGAAGAGGAGAGGAAAAATAGAGTAGAAATTGAGAACCAAATTAAGGAATTAGATGAGAAAATAGAGAAACTAAATATTGAAATAGAAACACTCCTTAAACTTAGAAGAGAGAAAGAAGAGCTACTTGGCTTAGGAGCAGCTGGAGAACAGATGGAGGAGATAAAAAAACTTGAAGATTTTATAGAAAACCTGCATAAAACAATACTTACTTTAGAATCAGATATAGAAATTATAGAGAAGAAAATAGTTTTACTTGAAGAACGTAGAAAAGAGATTCTAGGGGAACTTGAAGAGATTGAGAAGAATATAGTTGAGAAGAAGAAGTTTATCGAGGAGAATCAAGGTATTAGAAATGAGTATCAAGAGAAGATTAAAACCTTGATAAATGTACAAGAACAGCTTACAGGCAAAATCAGAAGTTTAACCGATAGAAGAGATAAACTTCAACATGAGATTATATCAATAGAGGGAGAGATGGATAAAATAGCTACACGTATTGAATCCTATTCTGATCTTATCAGTAGAGCAAGATATCGTCTACCTACATTAGAAGAAACTATTAGAGAATTTGAAGAAGAACTTAAACTATACAGTGTTGATATACCAAGTGATATAAAACTTCCATCTATTGATTCTCTAAAAGAATCTATTAGAGTAGTAGAGGAAACCATGCATGAGTTAGAACCAGTGAATATGCGTGCTCTTGAAGAATATGAACATCAACTAGCTAGGAAGGAGAAACTACAGGAGGATGTAAATCATCTAAAAGAACAGAGGAGTAACCTATTGAAACTAGTGAGAGAGATAACTTCTAAGAAAGAAGAGAGGTTCTATGAGGTTTTCCATGAGATAAATAAGAACTTCAAGGAGATATATGCAAGGTTATCAGATGGAGGAGAAGCAGAGTTACAACTGGAGAATCCAGATAAACCTTTTGAAGGTGGTCTTACAATAAAAGCTCGACCTAGAGGTAAAAAGGTTTTACTACTCTCCGCTCTCTCCGGTGGAGAGAAAAGCATAGCTTCTCTAGCATTTATATTTGCTATACAGAGGTATGATCCAAGTCCATTTTATGTATTAGATGAAGTAGATATGTTCCTAGATGGAGTAAATGCAGAGAATGTATCTAGAATGGTTAGAGAAAACTCCGCTAATTCGCAGTTTATAGTGGTTTCTCTACGCAAGGTTGCCTTGAGAGAAGCAGATCATATATATGGAGTAACTATGAGAGCTGATGGTATAAGCGAGTTGATAGGTGATATAAATCCAGAGGCTGTAGGAGCAAAAGGTGAGATACTATTACAGGAGGCTAGAATCCATGGTTGATGAATTATTTGACAACGAGATAATCAATCA
>QMTB01000197.1 GCA_003649845.1 Thermoplasmata archaeon
ATATTTTGATGAATTTATATATAGTTAATACCGTAAGCATATGAATTATAGCTGTAAAATATTTGATATCCATCTCTATACTATCACCATCTTATTTGGTTTTCACCAAACATTATCTAACTATATAAATACTAGAAAAGATAATGTATATAGTTAGGTGAAAAGGAGATGAAGTATAAAATAGGAGTCGCAGTAGTTTCTCTCCTAATAGTTATAGCAGGTTTCCTGGTCTTAAACTTTGAAAAGGAGGATAACATTGATAAAGATAAATACTCTGATAATGGTTTACCTGCAGTAGGTAACCTAACAAGTTTTGATGAATCTGTAAATGCTTTTGCATTAAAGTTTTATAAAGAGTTTCATAGAGATCATGAAGATAATAATATCTTCATTTCTCCTTATAGTATATTTACTGCTCTCGCTATGACATATGAGGGTGCTAGGAATACTACTGCTGAGGAGATGAAGAATGTTCTGAGTATTGAGCAGGATAATGAGTCATTCCATAGATATATGCAGATGTTATATGAGTATCTAAATGAGAGAAGTGAGTATAATATTAGTACAGCGAATGCATTATGGCCAAGGGTAGGATATAATCTCTTACAGAATTATACCAATATAATTGAGACATATTATGGTGGTAAGATCTCAGAGGTTGATTATTCAAAACCTGAGGAAGCTGCTGGGATTATAAATAGTTGGATTGAAAATAAGACAAATCATCTAATAAAGAATCTGATATCACCTGCAGCGATTACTCCTGATACCATGTTGATTCTTACAAATGCAATTTATTTTAAGGGTATATGGAAACTACAATTTGATATAGCTAATACAACTAGTAGAGAGTTCAAAACTCCTAATGGCAATATAGATGTCCCTATGATGCAAATGGTGAATACAAATAATCTATTTAATTATACGGAAAACAAAGAAATGCAGGTATTGGAGTTACCCTATTCTGGTGATAATATCTCTATGTTAATATTTCTACCCAAGAAAAGTTTTAATACATCTGATATTGTAGAATATCTAAATGAGACTACATTCTATAACATAATTGATTCTATGAGTGAGAAGAAGGTTGATATATATCTACCTAGATTTGAGATTAAAACACCAATGTATGAGTTAAATAAGTATCTAGTAAATCTTGGTATGCCAACTGCTTTCTCAGCAAACGCTGATTTCTCAGGGATAGATGGAGTTGGAGGGTTATCTATAAGCCAGGTTTTACATAAAGCGTTCATAAAGGTAGATGAGAATGGAACAGAAGCTGCAGCTGCAACAGCAGTAATGTTTGTGACAGCAGTTAACGGAGATAGTAATTCAAGAATAATCTTTGATTGTGATCATCCATTTCTATTTATGATATATCATAAGCAGAGTAATACGATTCTATTTATGGGTAGCATAATAAATCCACTACTTGAATAAATTAGATAACATTAAATTGGAGCATAACTAAAAAGCCTATTGAAATATCAGAATAGATCAAATATAAATGATGTTGAATAATCTCTATGCATAATCTTTAATTTTGTGCATGACTTTTATGAATAAATATTTCTGTATATAGAATATCCTTTAGAATATCTTTTATTGGAATCATCTACAGAGTTATAATTTAAAAACAAGAGGAGAATAATGAGAAAACAGAACTAGGTTTATTCTCATGGTTATCTGGATGAGGTTAAATCTTTGGATATACATTAATCTAATTAACCTAGTGTTTGTATTCACCCCTCTGGTTTAGAATGAAGAACAAATATATCGGAAATACAGAAGATAGCAATTTATTCTTTTTCTTCATCATGGGTTTCTCTATTGTATGTTGGGGTTTTGCTTTTCCATTAATCAAACTAGGTTTACGGGAGCTTTCACCTATTAGTCTAACTATCTTACGTCTCTCTCTTGTTTCCATAGTTTTTCTTGTATTATTTCTAGTCATATCTCCCTCAAAACTTAGGTTGCAAGATATTCCATATATTTTTTTATTAGGGTTTATTGGTATAGTATTATATCATCTATGTCTAAATTATGGTGAAACACAGGTTTCAGCTGGTGCTGCAAGTCTTATAATAGCTACAATACCAATATTTGTTGTAATATTTGCAGCATTGTTTTTACATGAAAAGATTACATCTCATATTCTACTGGGGATTCTATTATCTATGAGCGGTGTCACTATTCTTAGTATAACGGGTAAGAAATTGGAGATAGAATATCTATCAGGTGCTATTGCTATTCTTTTTTCTGCGATGGTTGGAGCAGGGTATACTATTCTCGGTAAGAAACTTCTGCAGAGATACACAGCTTTTTCTCTAACAGGTTATGCTTTTATTTTAGGCAGTGTAACATTGCTACCTATGATAAATAATGATTTTATCACTGAGGTGATAAATTTATCTACTATTGGCTGGATAGCCGTACTTTCATTAGTTTTTTTCCCAACAGTAATAGCATATGTATTTTGGTATAAAGCATTGGAGATGAAACCTGCATCAGAAATTAGCGTATATTTATATTTCACTCCTGTAATTTCAACTATTCTAGGCATAATAATGTTTAATGAGCCTATAACGCCATTTTATTTATTAGGAGGATTCCTTGTTATACTAGGTCTTATCCTAGTAAATACTAAAAACTAAATATTTATTTACCCTTAAAACAGTTTTAATAAGGGCCGCAGGGGTAGCCAAGTCTGGTCAACGGCGACAGACTCAAGATCTGTTCCTGTAGAGGTTCAGGAGTTCGAATCTCCTCCCCTGCATCTTTTTATATTAAAAATTCGTTTTTCTTCTCAGACTATCTATTTCTGTGTCTCACAATATACTGTAACCTGCTTCTGGGTATACCTCCTTTATCTGCCATTGCATGATGCGTAGGACATAGGACAATTAGATTATCATAAGTATTTCTACCACCCTGAGATCTTGGAATAATATGATGAACTTCCAGATTTTCCTCTCGATTACAATTTGGATATTCGCACCGGCCTTTAGCAAGTTCAATAATGATTTTATCTTTCTGTTTCTGTGAAAGAGGAGGAGATATTCTGCCAGGGGCTTTGGAAGGTTTTTTATCTGAAGATATGCCACCAAGAGCATCAGCTATAAACTTGCCTAATCTATCCAGAATCTCAAGAGGTAGAAATTTTTGCTTCTTTTTGTAAAGGAGGTATGTAGAAACAAAAAACACAAAGAGGATTATACCCAATGCAGTTAGGAGATACACTAAAGGCGTTAGAGAGACTAGTAAGTAAATAGCTGCAAAAAGAATGAATAGCAATACCAAAAAATTTGCAATATTTTCTTCAGTTTTTCCCATTACCAATCTCCCAAGAAGTAACCTAAATATTTTTTATAAGGTTTGTGATTTCTTGAATTGCTATACCAGTTTTCATAATTTTCGTCTTAGATCTATAAAAAACAAAAAGCTTATTTTAGATAAGCTTCCTCCCTAACTGTTCTAAGCAGAGGTTATAAGCGTTTTGAAGATGAGTTATGCCCCTCTCATATAAAC
>QMTB01000198.1 GCA_003649845.1 Thermoplasmata archaeon
CTGCATATACATCCTCCAAACCTGATTCACCCTACGTTTAGAGATCTTTAATGCCCCAGCTATACTCCTTGCTACTCATACCCTCCCTTCTTTCGTTTTATAAGCCACCTTATCCTCCTCCTAATAAGCTTCATATTTTTAGATGTAGAACCAGGAGGAGTTGATAAGGTGGGAAATATTTTTGGGACTACACACCTAGTTTTTCATCTGGAAATCTATATATATAAAAACATCTATATGATATCTAGGAGAATAGAATGAAAAAATTAGCATCTATTATTATCTTCTTTTTAATAGGCAGCTCTCTTCTTAGTAGCATAGCATTCTCGAAGATGAATCAAGAAGATATTGAGAATATCACAGAAAAACTAATTCTTTCTAATCCTGTTATAGTATCACATAGTAACTATGTAGATGTAGAATTGCCAGAGGCAACTTCAAAGCTTTATATCGCTGGTAAACCGATAATTCCAGTTGTAACAAAGGTATATAAACTTCCTTTTTTATCGAAGGTTGATAAGGTTTCTGTTGAATTCCATGATATTCATATGGATACAATTCCTTATGAGATCGCTCCATCTCCAGCTCCTATGATCGATGGAAACTTTGAATCTAAAACTATAGGAAAATCAGAAGAACTATATCAAGCAGATACCTGGTACCCTAATAAATCCTTTTCATATAGATTAATCGCAGGACTCAGTGGAGAAGAACATATTGTCTATCTTGTTATCCAATGTTATCCAATTCAGTATAATCCTTCTAAATCTCTTATTAGATATGCTAGATCTCTTGATATCTCTATAGGATATGAGAAACCTAGGAATCCAATGGTTTTCAATGATAAATACAATCTCTTAGTTATAGGTCCTGCAGAATTTGAGCAAGCATTGCAACCATTGCTAGTACATAAAAATAGTATTGGAATAAATACAACATTTGTATCTGTAGAAGAAATTCTTGATACAACAACCCAAGGTTTTGATGATGCTGAAAATATAAAACTCTTCATTAAAGATGCTGTAGAAAATTGGGGTGTAACCTATGTATTACTTGTCGGAGGTATGAAAGGACAAAAATTTGAATGGTATACTCCTGTTCGCTATAGTAATAATCGTGCTGGCTATCCATTTGAATCAGGTTATCTTAGTGACTTATACTTTGCTGATCTCTATAAGAATAATGGAAGTGAATTTGAAGACTGGGATTCCAATGGAAACAATATATTTGGAGAGTTTAGTAGTTTTAGTGTAGATATAATCGATGGTGCACCTGATATCTATATTGGCAGACTCCCCTGTCGTTCTATTGAAGAGGTTAATGTTATGGTTAATAAAATCATTACCTATGAGACTACAGGAGTCGATGATTCATGGTATAAGAAGATGTTATGTATCGGTGGAGATACTTATCCAGAATCCGCACCTGGAGCCTATGAGGCAGAGATTGATACTAATCTATCTGCAAGTTATATGACAGGTTTTACTATTAAACGTCTTTGGGCGTCAACTGGATCTCTTAGAGGGCAGTCAGATGTTGAAGACGCTTGGAATGAAGGTGCTGGATTAGTTCATATGGCAGGACATGCAAATCCTTCTATTCTTGTAACTTTTCCACCTGAAGATGTTCATAAAGAACAGAAGATTACAATTATGCGTATGTATGCTATTCCTCCTTTAGATGCCTTCTATGCTTTTGTATACCGTGGAAAAGGATTTTCAGAGGCTTTGAAGATTCTCTTCTCACCAGTGAATCCACGTTTACATAATAAAGAGAAACTTCCCATTGTAGTAGTAGGTGGATGTCATAATAGTCAATTCAATACCTCTCTTCAAAACATAATCATAGAGGGTTTCACCCGTGCATATGGATATGGAATATATGTACCAAAATGTTGGAGTTGGTGGCTAACTAGTAAAGAAGATGGTGGTGCAATTGCAACGATGGGTAACACTGGACTTGGTATGGGACTCCCAGGTTTTGATTACCCCAATGGATTAGACGGCTGGTTATTTCCAAGGTTTTTCTACCATTATGGTCAACTTGGAGCGAAACATGTAGGTGAAGCGCATAGTGCAGCTATTACAGATTATGTTATAGAATTCGATATCAACCATAGAGATGAAGGTGGCCATGGTTCAGCTGATAGGCAGATGGTAGAACAATGGGTACTCTTTGGTGATCCTAGTTTACGAATGGGAGGATACCCATAATCTTCCTATTTTTTTAATGAATCCTTATAATATTGGAGTGCTAACCTTCTATGGATAAAAAATAGGTTTAATGAAGATATTAGCCTTATACTCTTTAAGATCAAAATATTTCTAGTTTATATTTTCTTCTATTGAATCTTTTATTTTATAGTTTTAATTCATATACTCTATATCTCTTATATGGTTTAGCATTTGCTTTCTCAAGGATTCTTATAGAAGCTTCGTTCTTCTCGTCTACCCATCCGATTTCAGCTAGTTTGTATTCCCTCTTTTGCATTTCTCTTAAAACATAGTAGTTTAAACAAGATGCAATCCCTTGGTTACGATATTCCTCTTTGATACCTATAAGATGAAGCTTACCAATATTTATATTATGTTTATTGAATAAAAATTTTATATAGTTTCTTGCATTAATTTTTCCATCCATTTTTCTAAATATCTGATTATAATCTGGAGTAGCCCATAGGAAAGCTATTGGTTTCTTATCTACCTCTGCGATGATAAATAGAGAAGGATCTATAAACCATCTAATCTCTCTTATACCAAACCTAGTTTTAACTTCATCATATGATACAGGTATATAACCCCAGTGGTTAGAGAATACATCTATCATAAATGGTATCCACCATTTAAGCTCTCTATTAGCTCTAAGACGGTTGAATTTTCTTATATGTATACCATTATCTAGACAATTTCTAGCTGATAATTCTAGTTCAACTGATAGAGGTTTATCGAGATCTACCTTGTAGAGCAGTTGATCTCTAAGAGGCTTCATACCTAATTTTTCTACAAAATCTAGATAATATCTTGGAGAATAAGATGATAAAATCGATGGAGGTTCATCAAATCCTTTATATAGAAAACCACAACCTATATCAATTCTACCATTTATAGGTCCCCATATTTTTTTTATGCCTTTACTTCGCATCCACTGTTTAACTACTTCAAACAAAGAATTCATAGTTTCATAATCTTCTATAGATTCAAAGAAGCCAAAAAAACCTATTTTCTCTCCAATAATTTTCCAAAACATATGATCTATGAAAACAGCGATTCTACCACAGGCAATATTATTTCTCTTTGCTATAAATAATTTAACCTCTGCATGTCTCCAAAAAGGATTACTTAATCTAAAAAAATTATCATACTCTCTCCAAAACGGAGGAACCCAGAAGGGGTCATCTTTATATACAACCCATGGTACATAGAAAAATTCCTTGAAATCTTCTATTGTTCTAACC
>QMTB01000199.1 GCA_003649845.1 Thermoplasmata archaeon
ATGTATAAGAATGCCCTAAAATTTAAGGAAATCGTATCAAATTTTAGAGGTTAATCACAACAATCGTTTATCTCTTTTCCAATGCAAGATTACAAAAATAAAATATAAAAATTATATTTATAACACAAGATTTAAGTAATATTTATTCCTATATTAAAAATCTCTGGGGAGTAGACATGAAATATAGAAAAATAGTCTTCCTAACCATTATTCTACTACTAGCCACCTATATAAACATTGGAATAACTGAGAATACAAAAGCCTATAGTGCTGAAACCTTATACGTAGGTGGGAGTGGAGAGGGTAATTATACATTAATTCAAGATGCAATAAATGATGCATGGGATGGTGATACAATCTTCATATACCCAGGTATCTACCAAGAGACTATATTTATACATAAACAACTTACGATACTAGGTGCAGATAAGGAGAATACCATTATAGATGGAAAAGGAATAGGAAATGTTATAAAAATAGAGCGAGACTATGTAAAAATACAGAACCTCACCATAAAGAACACCAGCCAAGAGAACATGGAGAATTCTTCTGGTATAAGTATAAATGGAAGTTTTGTTGTAATATCAAATTGCATAATCCAAGACTGCTACCTCGGAATCTATGTTAAAATCAAAGAGAATACTATAGAATACTGTGATATAAAAGAAAACTCAGCAGGGTTATATCTTAGAAATGCAGATGAAAACATTGTGAAAAACTGCACTATAAAAAACAATAACCAATTCTATGGAATATCACTACATCACTCAAATAAAAATAGAATATCAGGTTGCATAATAGAAGGTCAAGATTCCCTAGGGATGAGTATAATAGAATCTTCAAGTAATGAGATATACCATAACGTCTTTCGGAATAACCAATATGGAATTAGAATTTTTATGACAGCTGAAAACGTAAGTCATGGAAACAAATTATATGAAAATGATTTCATAAACAGTCCAGTTATAGATAACTCCAATAACTCATGGGATAACGGTGTACATGGAAATTATTGGAGTGATTACCAAGGAAAGGATAACAATAATGATAGCATAGGTGATATACCATATGATATACCAGGTGGATTAAACAAAGATAATTACCCTCTTATGAAACCATTCAACATTAAAACACCTGAAAATATGCCACCTATAGCGGATTTTACATTCACACCTAGTAATCCAAAAACATATGAAACCATACAATTCATAGATGAATCTAGAGATCAAGATGGAAATATAACTGCATATCACTGGGATTTCGGAGATGGAAATACTAGTAATGAACAAAATCCAACACATACGTATACATCCAATGGAACCTTCCATGTAACCCTTCAAGTAACTGATGATAAAGGAGCAACAGATGAAAAAACTAGAAATATCATGGTAATACAATCAATAATATCTGTGGAGATAACTCAACCTGAATCTGGAGAAAATATAAGTAAAACAGTTATAATAAAAGGTACAGCATATAGTACGGGGGAATCTATTAAATATGTTGAAATAAAGATAGATAATGGATCATGGATAAAAACAGAGGGCGCGCCTAATTGGAGTTATAATTGGGATACAACAAAGGTAGCTAATGGAATACATACAATCTATGCTAGAAGTTTCGATGGAAACCAATACTCACCTATAGCCTCAATAACTATTAATGTAAATAATCAAGCGGATAATCAAAATAACAATCAGAATAATAATAACCAAATTGATAATATAAAAAATTCTGATGAATATAATGAGAAACAAGATGATTCAACTAAGATAATCCTCTTCTACCTTATCTTTATATCAATTATCATTATAGGGAGTATACTAATCATAGTTATAATAAAAAGAAGATAGAGAAGAAATGATGTATCCCCTGCATAACTCTATCGATTAGTCTTGTTTTTGGCATGGTTATTGGAATAGGGTCACTCCAAGGTCCAATTACGCCATGTATATCTTTTGCCTTAACCCTTACCTCATATGTTCCCTGATTATCCCAGGAATGTTTAGCTTGAATGGTAGAGCCAGAATTATAATGTCCAAGCCAGTTTGAATAGCTTCCATCACCCCAATCAAACATATAGTATATCTGGTCACCATCTGGATCACTAGCAGTTGCATTAAAAGTATATTCTATACCAGGTTTACCACTACTTGGACCAGTTATAATAGGTTTACTTGGAGGAGTAGATTCTCTTGCAATAGCAAGGGTCGGGTCTCCTAATGGCTCCCATTCCTCTATACTCTTATAATCCCCGCAGTCCATATTTGGAGATATATAATTACTTATAGCATTAACATACATTTCTCCAAAGGTTATAGCACCATTCTTATAGGCTTTAAATATATTTAGAGAAAGCTTGGATGTTAGAGTTTCTGTTACATTCTTACCCTCTTCTCCCCAAGATAAACCGGTGCATCCAAAACCACTTATACCTCCTCCATTTGGATTTGAAACAAAAGACCAACCTAGGCAATCATCTATTGCATCGAATTTGAAAGGTGAACAAGCGTCGGTGACAACAATAGGAAGTTTATCTCCATTACCAAGTTTAGAAACATGGGTGTTTGTATAATCTCCAACTGGAATCCAAACATCTTCTTTATCATGTGGATGGGTAGCCCATACTGAGGGGTTACCATGACCTGAGAGATCTATAAAGCCAGCACCAGCATATATAGCATCATCTATATTGGATACCCTCCATAGCTTACCATTAGAGGCCCAGATTTTAATAGGTGTAAAACCATCCATTATACTTGCTATAGCTTCGTTTACATATTCTCCCTCATCTATATCTTCATCGTCGTTAGGAGCAGTATCTCCTCCGCAGAGTATAATATTGGTAAACCAGTCTTGTTTATACGCCTCATTATCCTCATAATTTATAATCTTATTAACAACAGCATTAACCTCTTCACTATTTACACAAGCAAGTCTACCAACTGCTACATCTGGATATAGGTCAAGGTCATCAGTTAAATTTGAATCGCCCCACTGATACTCTGCAAATAAATCGTTATTATTTGTATCCCAACTTGAGAAACCACCGGTTTCATTATATATATCTGCATAATAAAGATCGCTTACAAAAGCTTCATCATCAGGAGGATTAGGTGGATAATAAACATGAACATGGGTGTATCTAGTTGGAAACTGTTCGCTACCACCTACAAGTAGAACATTTGTAATACCCCAGTTTTCTATTGCATCTTTTATAAAATATTTAATCTTCTCAGGGTTATCTCTACCTTTAACAGGGAAATAAGTTCCAACATAGATATCCTCTAGTATAACCAGTTTAGTAGAAACATTCCTATTATTCTTATGTTCAACTAAAGGTAGAAGAGCATCTAGATATTCCCCAGGAGCTAAGATAAGTAGATCGTAATGTTCATCATATGATGGAGTAGGATAAACATTAGTATAATCTATCTTCAACTCTACTCTA
>QMTB01000200.1 GCA_003649845.1 Thermoplasmata archaeon
ATCTGAAATATTACAATTAGAGATTTCTATATTACTACTATATGCAACTTCTATACCTGTGTTGGTATTGCTTATATCTATCTTTCTTAGCTTAAATCCATTGCAATTCACTAATATGATTTCTCCCACTTCTACTCCATCTAAGACAACATCATGCTTGTCATAATAATACAACAAAGGCTTACCATTAACACTATTATTCCTAAAAGAATTATTGAAATCAGAGAAAACATCGCCTCTAATAACTACACCATCGTCAATAAAAACACAATTCGAAACGACGTTACCACCAGAGGACCAAAAACGAATACCATACCCATTATATGAAGTATTACAACTAGAAATAATATTACCACTAGAATAATCTAGACAAATACCGCATCCATTATCTGTGATCTCATTGTCAAGAATATTGTTATCATTAGATGAATCCAATCTAAGTCCATAATAATCCTCAGATAATCTATTACCCACTATAGAGTTATAACTCGATGATACATGCAAACCAGCATCAGGATATGGACCACTGTTACGAATGGTGAAGTAAGAGAAATTCACATCATCTGCAACAATGTTTACAACATCATCACTATCATTACCATCGATAATAGTAACATCCTTTCCACTACCAAGGATAGTTAAACTTTTATCAACAATGATATTCTCATAGTAGATACCAGGGTCAACTATTATTGTGTGTCCATCTTTTGTATCAGGGTCATCTATAGCTTCTTGAATACTTGAGAAATCCTCACTAGTGTTTATATTGTGAACAGAATTAGGATTATGGTTGTCTGGTATAGATTTTAGATGAATATAGCTATCATCTGTGGAGTTATCTTCATGCAGTATTCTTAATTCAGGGTGTATTCTATTTATAGTGTTTGCTATATTAGGTTCTTCTTCTCTCAGTTTTATTTCATCTGCTGTTAGTTTTTGTAGATAAAATTCCAAAGGATCGAGATATTCTGATTTTGTTTTCAACCGGTTTCTCCATGTTTCTCTATTCTCATTTGGAATTATTCTATCGAAATTTTTTTGTAGTTGAGTTGAGGGTGTTTCGTTGTATATTGTTTCTTGTATTTTGTTGTTAATGTGTTGTATTCTTTTTTCTATTAATGTTGTTGGTATGCTTTTTATTGGTATTGTGTTTAGTAAGATGAGTCCTATGGTTATGATACTAATTATAATTTTTATCCCTCTGTTATTGTTCATTTATTCTCCCCCTTACCGGTTTATGTATAGGTTAACAATTATTTAATTTTTTTATCAAAAAAGGTTTGGTTTTTTTGTCTATCATTTTAGGATAAATTGGGAAGCTAAGTTTTTCTCTTCGCTTGATTTTTTGGTTAGATCAATTTACAACCATGGAATTTTTGTATAGTTTCTATATCCTCCATCCCATTGGTTTCATTCTTGGAAACCAATCTATGTTAATAGTACAGTCTATGAAGTCATCGGTCTTCCAATTAACAAAAATATATGGTATTGGTAGTTGTAATAGTCTGCCACTCCAGTAGTTTCTTAGGAAGAGTTTTTGTCACCCTGCCAACCAATATAGTGTGCAAGGTTATTGATGAAATCATTGTAGGTTATGGAATTATTTTCACTATCATAGTTATAGATGCCGCAGAATCTATTGTTAGAAATTATACATCTGCTGATAGTATTTTGGCAGTATCTTACAAGCTGGATTCCTTTATAGTTATTCTTTATTGAATAATTTGATATCAAATTGGATAATGAATATTCTATCTCAATTCCACTTATAGAATTTGATTTATAGTCTTTGACTGAAAGAATTTCATCCATCAGAGGATTGCAAGGATTTAAGAAGACTCTCTATCTATCAGCAAAACTATAGAATAATACATTGCAACTACATTGCAACAATTCCTAACATCCTCATCTATACATTTCAAGGATAAAGTTAATTGCTCTTTCAATTAACTCCTAAGGAGTTGATATTTCCTCCTCAGTACCATCCCATACCATAACAGTATGCTGAAGGTGTTTAATCTTTTACTATATATTACTATGAGAGCTAAACATTTCTATGCCCACATCACCATTATATTTTATATAATTACTATCAATAAAATTATTATTGCTCCATAGATGAAGTATACCATTGAAACTATCAATCAAATTTATTACTTAAAATACCCAAACCCATTTGACAATAGAAAGGCAAAACCATTACCATTCCAGCTGAGAATGCTTCTTAGGTTCAACATTATCTAGAGGTGAATATGTTATCTCCTAGTACACATGCTATCTCCTAGTGTATATATTATCTATTAGCGTATTTTTTTATGTTCTCTATCTGCAGACCCTGCCATCGCATCAACTCCATGCAGAATTTGTAACCATAATTCCGATCAACCTAATCACAACCCCAATCAACCCCATTCAAAATCCGAGTCTTAGACCCTAAGCAAACATATTTCAAAATTCGTGTCCTAGAAACTCAATCTATATCTTAGAATTTCACCTAAAATAATCTCGCATCACCATTCAAAATCCGAGTCCTGAAATGAACTACTATATAAATCTTTGTTCAAAATCCGTGTCCTACTCTTTGTTCAAAATTCAAGGCTCGGTCCTTTCAAAATCTGCGTCCTGGCATACTTGCTAACCCCTTTAAAAATCAGTGTCCAATTTTCTTTCAAAACTCAATACCTAGCCTTTACCCAACATTCACTATTTAGCATATTTAGCATAATATATACAACTATCTAAAATCCAATACATACTATCTCACCTGAAATATGATGTTCCTCTGTCTATGATACCGAGATGATACCCAGATCTATTTAAAATACGATACATTCTACCTCCTGTCCAAAAATGTGATACCTCGCCTAATCCTAATTTGTTATATCGATCTTTGTTTAAAATATGGTAGTTAACGGATTTTCAAAAATACAAAAAATCCTTCATCCGAAATTGATATTGTCATTAAAATTTAATGTTTAACATCTCTCTTTTCTTTAATGAGACCACCTCTCTTTTTTATCTAGGAGTAATGAAAAAATTTTTCATTCAATATGGAGGGAAACTCTCTCATTTATTCAAATAGTATTCTACCAGTAATTGCTATGATATTATTCTTCCAACTACGTTTACTACGCATCTCATCAATGGATATCAATGCTTTCTTTTTTGGAAATTAAACCTTTGGAGTATAGTAGATAGATGATATGTATATAAATAGCCACTCTATTTTATCTTTAAATCTCTTAGTAGCTTTTATATCGTCTATTACCATAGGTATATTCTTTCTCTTACATATCTCCAGTAGTTCATCTTCACCACATTTCTTTTGAGTAGCATTTTCAATGGTGCTGTTAACTTTAGCATAATACCACCTCACGTAATACATACAAGAATCTTTCATACTCTGAAACAATAACAATTCCCCTCTTTGCTAGAATTGGGGAAT
>QMTB01000201.1 GCA_003649845.1 Thermoplasmata archaeon
CAGCCATCGCCAATCTCTCCCGAAGGAGCATTAAGACAACAAGCATTAGGTCTCTAATATGGCAGTAGAAAGGTCACCACAATTCGTTCTCGATTTAGGCAGCGTCATTCAAGCACGACTGCGTGCTTTAGCTGAGCAAAGAAGAATTATTCGAGCCAGAGAAGAGGCGGAATTTCAACGCCGCATTTTGGAAGAAGGTCTTTCATTAGAAGATCAACTTGCTTATCGCAATCAACAGCTTGAGCGGGAAAAAAGACGAAGATTTCCAGATCAAGATTTTATTTCTGCCCTTAAAACAGAGATTGCTACCCTGCGGAAGATGATTCGGCAACGAAAGTTTCGCCAAAAATATTACGATTTTCTACAAATGGCTGCTGCTGGAAGAAAAAGCATTAGTGACGAAATCGAATTTTTACAAGAAGAGTTGGTTAATGCAATTGACGATGAGACTCGTGACGAAATTCGGGAAAGAATTATTGATTTGACCCGCCGAAAACTTGCTATTGATCAGGCGGTAGAAGACCAAAAGATTCAGTTTTACACTAAAGATCGCACCCTGCAATCTTATGACAAGGCTATTGAGTTAGTGAAAAAACAACTCTCAAAGATAGAAGTAATGAAAAATCCTGAAGTTGCGACCGCATATCAACTAAAATTGCAAGCTCTGCAGCAGGAAAAAGCCAGCATTGCCGTTGAGGAAAAAATCAACGATTTATTGATTGATATGAGTAAAGCTTCCGACTATGCTTATCCCTCTTTGATGAAATTAAATAAACTGAATTCTTTATTGAGCACCGCAGATGAAAATACGCCAGTAACTATTAACGGAGTTCGCTATAATTCGGAAAGGGAATTCTGGCAGGCAACCTTAGATAAATTTATCAACACCGAATTTGCCGATGCGTTTAATCGGGAAGTTAATAAAAACCTCTCGTTGGTTAAAACACAAAGAGGGCAAGTGCCAGATGGCTTCATTGAGGATATTACCCGTCGCCTTAGAAACCTCAAAAGCAACCCAGCCTTAACTCCTTACCGAGATGTTATAACTTCCCTTAGTCAAGAAGTATCTTCCACTATATTGTCGGAAAAGATAGATGATGTGAAGAAAGAATTTAATCTTGGCACTTCTTTAGCAACTCGCTTTGATGTTTGGAAAGCAAAAAATCGTATTCGGGCTTACCAAAAATATTTCCCCGATATTTCCTTAGACCCAATTTTGAAACAATTTGACGAAATGGCTGCCGAGAAACAATTACAATTGAGCAAGGAAGTTTTATCCGCGGCGGTTACTTACCGAGAACAGCACCCTGAGGCTACTTGGGAAGAGGCAATTAAAAAGGTCACTCCTCTGGTAGGAGCTATTACGCCTAAAGAGGAATTGTTTAAACCTAAAACCGCTGAAGAGTTAGGAAAAGGATTGGTAGAAAAAGCAAAAGCCCCAGAGAAACTGCTTAAAGAAGAGCAGAAGCAAAAAGAAGAAATTATTGAGGAGGAAAAAAGGCTGGAAAAAGAATTAGCGGGAGAGAAAGTGGAAGAGCCTAAAATGGTTAAGCCGCCAAAAGAAGAGGAATTTACTGTCCATAAAGTGCAAGCAGGTGAGACTTTGTGGTCGATAGCAAAGAAGTATTTAGGGTCTGGCAGAAGATGGAAAGAGTTGCTGAAGCCAGAAGGAACTCCATTTACTGCTGCTGAAGCAAGGAGGCTGCAGGTTGGACAAGAAATTAAAATCCCAAAAATAAAACAATAATATGCCACGCATAAATCTTTACGAAATTTTATACCGAGGCGGATTATCTCCCGAAGAAAGAATTCAGAGAGAAGCGCAGCGAGAAAGGGAAAGAGCATTGCGGCGATTAGACGAAGAATATCGCTATGCCGCAGAGAAAACTTTAAGGGAGGCGACTTTAAATTTTGCCAATGACCCTTATGGTTTTTCCTTGATGATGTTTAGGGAATATTCGGCGATGGCAGATAATTTAGATGAGGTAATTGAGGAATTAGGCGATGAGGCTGGCGTTCAAATGCTGCAAACCAGAGATAAGTTTCGAGAAGAGGCAAATAAGTATTGGGCTGTTATTACTGCTATTGATGGAATTACTCGCGCCAGAGTAAAAGGAGACGCCGAAAAAGAAAATTACTACCAAGAACGTCTCTCAAATTACGCTGTTGTTTATGATACAGAGCCAACAGGAGAAATTAGGACAATGCGAATCGAAAGTATTGCTGCCCTTCCTTCTAAATCTTATCCTACAAACATTGGAATTACGGTAGCGGGGACTCCAGAGGATATCAAAATTATTGCTGCCGATATAGAGAAGACGCCAGGAATGAGGGTATTTGTAAGAGGAATTAGTCCAGATTTTGCTCCCCAAATCCGTTTAGGAGGATTTGTTTTGAATTGGGCGCAGCCAATTTATAAAGTGACTGCTACAGGAGATGCTTTACGGAGAGGGCGAAAGGAAATCAATTGGGATTTTGGATTACAACGAATTCGTCGCACAAGTTTTATTAACAAACCCCCAGGCTCTGTTGTAAAAGACAGCAAGGGGAAAATGTATTATGTCAACTATGACGGAAGCCTTTCATTGATTAAAAGCAGAAAGCTTCTTGAGCGGTTAGGAGTAGATTTTGAACAAGTATATCCTCTTGATCCTTGGGAAGAGGAAACCCTTCCTCCTGAAGAAGATTTAGCAAAGAGACGAAGCGATCCCGTTTTAGACCTTATATCAAAATACGAAGCAGAAGCAGAAGAAATTAGAAGGAAATATACTCCTCACCCCCTTGAGGTAAAAGCGGGTGAAATTGGGCAAAAAATTTATGAAAAGTTGCATTTAGAAAAATTAGAGCGCTTTATGGAGAGAACAGAAAAACGTGCTGAAGAATTACGCCAGCGCCGAGAAAAAATTCCATCTTCTTTGACTGAGAGAATTAAAGAGCCCGCCGAGCCATTAAGTTGGAGTAGGTTTGCAGAACCATTTAAATCGCTTTTCCGCAGAAAATAATATGGCTGTATTTTTAACAGAGGAAGATATAAAAAAAATAAAAAGCCTTAGGCAAATCGGGGGAAGCCCTGATGCTTTTTACTCTTTTCGTCCCTACAAGACACAGGAAGAAAGAGAGCCGAAAGGCTTTTTAATGAAAGCTCTCGATTATTTAAACAGGGGAAATTACGCAGTAGCTAATTTAGTTAATTCTCTTTTTGTTGAGAAAGAAGGATTGAGCGAGGCAATGAGCGACGCCTGGAAGGGATTAAAAGGAGAACAGAGAATGTTTTTTTCCGACGTGTTAGAAAATGCTGGCGTGAGAAATAAATACATACGAGCTATTGCAGGTTTCGTCTTAGATGCGAGTCTTGATCCAATAAATTGGCTTACTTTCGGCGTAGGGCAGGGAACTAAATTAGGATTAACTACCCTGTCAAAGGC
>QMTB01000202.1 GCA_003649845.1 Thermoplasmata archaeon
GATTAAATCTTTAACCTTAGGTTGTTTAATCTGCTGCATTTTGTTGTTATCTGGTTTTGTTATCTCATTAGATGAAAGAGAAAAAAGTTTTTTGAAGATAGAAGATAGTTATAATAGTGAGGTTAATTTTGAAGGGGTTAATAATAGCTGTTTTCTTCAATTTGATGGTGAATGGAATAAGACTTTTGGCGGAGGGTATTGGGATCATGGTTGGTGTGTCCAACAAACTAGTGATGGTGGATACATTATAGTGGGAGATAAAAGTATTGATGAGTTTAACAGCGTTGCTTGGATTATCAAAACTGGTGCATATGGTGAGAAAATTTGGGAGAAATTCTTTGATGCAAGCGCTACTTATGTAGAGGAAGTTCACGATGGAGGTTATATAGTTACTGGGGATTGCTATCTCGATCCATTTGATTCAGATGCTAATATCTGGCTTATTAGACTTGATGGAAGTGGTAGTAAAGTGTGGGAGAGGATTTTTGGTGGCCATCGTGGAAGCGATGTTGGTTATTGTGTTCATCAAACCAGTGATGGTGGTTATATTATAGCTGGTTATACCACATCTTATAGTAATACCAGCGACGCTTATTTGGTTAAAACCGACAGATATGGTAATATGATTTGGAATAAAACTTTTAGTAGTGGTTGCCTTGCTGGCAGTGCTTTTTATGTTGAGGAGACTAGTGATGGTGGTTTTGTTTTAACTGGTTGGAACGCTGAGGGCCTCTGGGTTATTAGAACTAATAGCAGGGGCGATTTACTTTGGGAGAAATCCTTTGGGGAGAGTATGGATATGGGAAACTATGTTCATGAAACTAGTGATGGTGGTTTCATAGTTGTTGGTAGTACTGGTCTTGGTCCAGGTAGTAAGAATGCTTGGCTTATAAAACTTGATAGTAATGGTAATATGCTTTGGAATCGTACTTTTGGTGGAGGAGCCTCCGATGGAGCTAGAGGAGGTTGCGTAACTAGTGATGGAGGATATGTTTTAGTTGGTATGACAGAATCTTATAAATGGTATGGTGATTTTGATGTTTGGGTTATAAAAACTGATAGCGATGGTAATAGGGAGTGGGGAAGGATTCTAGGTTTACCTGGTAAGGCTGGTCAAGGCGGTCATTGCATTCAGCAAACTAGTGATGGTGGTTATATTATAGTAGGTGATACTTATTCTCGTGCTCCTCTGCCTGGTGATCAAGGTGAGAGTGATATTTGGCTTGTTAAAATCATACCTGATAATAGTCCTCCTGGTAAACCAGTTGTAACTGGTCCTGCTACTGGTAGAATAAATAGACGTTATACTATTAATTTTAGTAGTGTTGACCCAGAGGGTGATGATGTTTATTATTTTGTCGTGATTTGGGGTCTTGGTACTAGTGGTGGTTGGATAGGACCATATACGTCTGGTGAAACAGTAAGTTATTCTTTTATTCCACCCGCAGAAGGTACTTTTGATATTACTGTTAAGGCTATCGATAGTCATGGCTGGGATAGTTTGATGTCTGATCCTTTGCATGTTACTTTTCCAAAACCATATTGGCTAAACTTATTACCACCTTTTATTCAGAGGATACTATTATATAAAACGTAGATACCCTAAGGTTATCAACAAAATTTTTCACTCTTTATTTTAATGTAAATCTTTTTATTGATATAGATGATTTCAATAATAGAGTAATCTTTAGGAGGGAATAGTAGATGAGTTATCTAGAATCCCTGGGAAGGTTTTCCCCTAGAATAAATATAACCTATAGATGCCAGTTATTTTCCTTCTGTGAATACTGTTATGCTAAAAATGAACTTAGAAATTATCCTAATGATATGAGAATTGAGGATTTCTCAAAGATAATCACATGGTTTAAAGATTTATTTAGCATTAAAATTGTTACTTTTCTAGGTGGGGAAAGTACAGTACACCCTCAACTAGCTAGTTTCTTTGAGATACTTAGGGAGAGAAATATCAATAGTTTTCTATTTACAAATGGTTGTTTCGATGAAAGTAAGAGAAAGATTATTCTTGATAGCCCATCAGTTACTACTATGATATTCCACTATGAACCTAGTTTTTTAAGAGAGAAATCTCTGAGAAATAAGTTTTTTGATAACCTAGAAAAGCTGTCGAAGAGTAAAGAGATTGTTTTTAGGTTTAATACAAGTAACCCTTCTTTTGAATTCAAAGAATTAATTGAGTTATCAGATAGGTATAATGCTAGTATTGCTTATTCTTTTACCTCACCTAGTTTAAATAATCCAGGAAATTACTATGTTAGAATAGAGGAAATGAAAAGATTTGTTCCACAGCTTATAAAATTTATAGAAACTGCATATAGTCAGGGTATTAAAGTGTTTAGTAAGAGACCTCTTCCATTGTGTATATTTAGTGAAGATGAATTAAGTTTGATGAAAGAGAAAAGTGGTTTGAGGAGTATATGCTGTATAGGTAGTATAACTGTTAACCCTGACCTCTCTTTGATACCTGCTCCAACATTAACTACGATAAAAACAGATCCTATTAAAAGTAAGAAGGATCTAGCTGATAGAGTTAAGGAGTTATCTGAGAAAGTTGAAAGATTAAAATGGGCGGAGTTATCTATTGAGAAATGTGGCGAATGTAAATTCTTTAAAAATAGAGAATGTCAAGGGGCATGTACTGCTTATAAGCTAATATAGACCCATGGGAGGGATATGAAATAAAAGAAGAGTTCGATATATTGATAAAATCAGATGGAGATATAGGAGCTAAACCTGTCGTAAAGAATCTAGCTTATCTATTATTCAAAAAACTTTTGCATAGAGATGAAAAAAGTGACATTATATGGAGTCATTATGATGATGAGTTTATCAAAATTAGTTTAAAACGTTTAAGGTACATCTCTGCTTCTCTCTACAAAGAGTTTAAATCTAGAGGTATTAAACCAGGTGATTCTGTTATATTAGCTGATTTAATGGTAAATAATGTTAGTTTGATAGCTGTTTTCTTTATAGCTTTGGTTTCCTATGGTTGTCGAGTTATGCTTCCAATGTGGGTTGAGACAAATGAGATTTCTAATTGGATAAAGATGATTAATTGTAAATGTATCTTTGCACCAAGAGCGGAGATTAATAGACTTAAAGGGTATGGAAGAGAAAAACAGATAATTGAGATGATTAAAGATACTGCAATGGAAAATAACATCCCCTTTTATGATATTGAGAAAGATTTTGGAACAAAAAATTATCTATTTGATATAATACCAGAAAAATTCTCACCTTTAGAAGATGAAGTAGTTAAAGAAGTTTTAGATGATACAAATGCTGATATGGAAATGGCTATTTTTACCACATCTGGAACAACCGGTAGATCTAAACTGTTAGTTTATACACAGAAAGCTTATCTAAATACGATAGCTGCCCATGAAGCTTCAGATCTCTAC
>QMTB01000203.1 GCA_003649845.1 Thermoplasmata archaeon
ATTTATAAGAAAAGGATTCTGGGATTAGGTTTTCTAATATTAGAGAATACGTTGAATATAAGCAAAATTATAGATGATAGAAATAAGATGAATCCGATATTTGGACCCCAATTGCAGTGGAGTATAGTATTTTCACTTCCTGGAACTACAACGGGTATATCACTTGATCCTATAAAACCACCTACTCCTATCTCTGTAAATAGAGATACGCCTACTATGAATATAACTAGAGAAAGTATAAAGGGTAGTAGAGATAAAATAGATACTATATTCTTTTTGAACCATATATTAGATATCAATAGTATTATACCTATTAAAATTAGTATAGGTATACTACCTATATATAACTGGAATATATATGGTAGATAGGATATCTCCCCTGCAGCTACAGAGAGGGTTTTAGTCAGAGTGATGAGTTTTAAAGGTAGTAGAAATAGATTAGTTGAAGATTCTATATTAGATGAGGAACCATATATAGTCCACCAGGGTAATATAAAAGAGGAGGTATTTAGAGCGATTATTATCATAGATATGAAAAGGTGTCTCTTCTTATAGTAGCTATAGAAAGCAAAGACTGCTATGATAATGCTACCTATAAAAAATATGATTGGATATAGAGGTTGATGAAATGTTACGATATTATAAATTCTATTGCTGAAAACATCTATATTTCTTTTGGCAATAACTTTATCATCTTTTAAAACTGTGAGATGATATATACCAGGTGGTAAACTCGAGTTTTTATTAACTTGATTTGATATACCCCCTCTTTCTAATATTAGTTTATCTGCTTTGATTTTTAATCCATGTGTATCAAACAACTGTATTTTTACAGGGTATTCTACTGGAAAGGAAATAATAATATCGTTTGGTATTGAAACTAGTTTCTCCATATGCCAAGATTTATAGTTTAAAGATAAATGATAATATTCTGATTCTGGTAGATCTAGAAATATATATGTTCCATTGGGATCCGCTACTGGATGTAGATAAACGGGTTTCTGCATCTCCTCATTCGTTAACATAGGGTGAGCATCAACTTCTAATGGGAGATTCCACTTGTCTAATATATGAACTGTAAGATTGTATCTATTAAATTTTATTTCCCTAGTGATTGGATAGAAATGCGTATAGGTTTTAAGAGAAATTATTTCACTATATACTATTAAACCTTTATAGAGGATTTCTAGATTATATTTATGTCCAGTAGGAGCTGTTATTATAGTTTCTCCATTTTCTGATAGGGTTTCTACTATAACTTTATTATCAGATGACAGAAGTATCTGTGCATCTTCTATCTTATTTTCATGTTGATCTTCTATTGTTAACCTGATTTTACCTTCTATACTACAATAGATATGTACAGTAGTGTTTTTAGATAGATTCACTGTTTTAAAACCAATGAATCTTCTATCATTAGAAAGAAGAGTGTTTTCTTTATAAACCTTTATAATATATTCTCCTGGAGGTAGTGATGGAAATCTTGTTTTCTTAAATAATGATATATTACGCCAATCAAATATTCCCGGTGGAGGTTTTATAGGTAATCTCTCTGCTGTTCCAGATGATATATATTCATCTCGGCTGTATAGTTCAACTGTTATAAAAGATAGGTTTAAACCTGTTAATGCAGAAAGTGGTGCACCAAATGGAGTAGAATAAGCTATATGGGGGATAACAATTAGAGAATATCTCGTATCATTTCTAGAGGATCCTTCTGTTTCATTACTAGAAAATGGTTTCATTTTAATTAATTTATAGAATAATCCTGCTTCTCTATCTACTCCTGGATATCCATCTGTTGATGTAGAGAAAAATTCTGCGTTAAACTCTACGGAGAAGCCTTTTGGTATATGTAAACTATGGGTTCCACCTTTCTCATAGGAGTTTCTACCTATTTGAACTGCTGCTAGATTGTTTTCAAGACCTGGAAAATGGGGATAATCCATTTCAAATGCATTAACTTGTAGAGTAGTATTTACATCAAAGATTATTCCATGTGCTATTCCATTAGAGCCTTCATCAAAACAAACCCATTTCCCTATATCTATATCATCACTCCATCTAATTACTCTTATATCGGGATCCTCTGGTATATATTCTGGATCTCTATTTATTGGAAATTCTAGTGTCTGGTTATTCTCACTATAAATGTGTAGATAAGGTAGAATCTCTCCAATGTTTAATTCTCTGATAGAAGAGCTTCTTACTCCTTCACATTGAAGAGACGCAAATACGCCATCTGTATTTACATCTGGGTATACATCTATATCTTTAAGGGCTTCATGATGAACATGTACTTGTATACGGGTATTGGAATTAGGACAATGATAATATGTATAGATTGCTACAGTTTCTAAGTCATCTCTCTTAGATGTACTTATAAGTTTTAATTGTATCATTAAGTTTCCATCCACTAGTACATATTTTGATATAAGTTTTTGACTGGTAGAACTATAATCAAATATACCTGTATCATAACAGTATCTGAAATCAAAAGCTGCGATTAGTTCGCCGTTTTGAGGTGAAACTGTTTTAATATCTTTTTTCATCTTTGTTATATGTTGAGAAGTTGAATAACCCATAAATTGTCCTTCCTGCGAGACAATATAAACTATATTATTATCATCCATTATCTTATAGTAGTAGGATTCTAATGGATAGCCAGAGATAGGTTCATATCTATAGTATGATTCTTCAACTGAAACATGGTCGATATAGTTAGTAGAAGGTTTATCAGTATCATCATAATATATGTAATAGTGCTCTACACCAGTTGCAAAATCTGGTATTAGAAAAACTATGTTGCATTCTTCTATATGAGATTCATCTATAAATTTTAGATTATAGATCTGAGATTCTAACTCCTCTACCTCCTCGCCGTTTTGATATATAACACGTATAGAATGTACTGTTTCATTAACAGCCCAACATGGATGAGAAAATTTAACATGAATATCAATAGGCTGAAACTTTGATTCCTCTTTACTAGTATCTATAGGTATATCTATTTCTTGTCTATATTTCCATTGTTTATCCCACCAGATACCATTACTAGATTTCACCATGCTGATAAAGTTTGAAAAGAGGAGAAATATCAATAGTATAACCAGTATCTTCTGCGTTATATGCATTTTAACTCACTACTACTCAAAAATTATATTACATTATATAAAATATATTTGTTTCTATTTAATAATTAGATTGAATTAGTATTATACTTAATCGGGATATTTAACCTCAAATGTGCAATAGTAGGATAATAAGATGAAGGTTTGATTCTTGATATCTATAATTCTTTCTTAGTTTACACAATGTAAACCTCAAAAGGATAGACCCAAAATTATCTAAGGAGCCTATAGAAGAAATATGAATGAGTTTATAAAGTAGAATCTAAAGAAATAAAGTTTTGGATAC
>QMTB01000204.1 GCA_003649845.1 Thermoplasmata archaeon
AACTGGTTTAGCATTTTCATCCCCTCCTGACGCATCAAAAATCAGGAGGGAATTTAAAATTCTTGACAGTGTCCATATTACCTCCAAAAAAATATATCATCCCATTCAATCAATTCTTAAAAACACGGATTTCTCATCTACAGGTTCTATATTTACAGTTCCAGATCGGATAATATTTTCAGCCATGAGTGATAAAAATGTTCTAAAAAGAAAGGAGGAGAGAGAATCATTGAATATCCAGTAAATTTCCTAGGAATGGTAATAACTCTAGTAATCTATCCATGAATCTATGATTGATTATTTTACTCTTTGGCATTGTCACGATCAAAGGATCCGACCACTCACTTTCCACACCGTGCTGATCTTTAGCTTTTACTCTAACAGCATAATCTCCTTGAGTTGTCCAGCTGTGGGAGACACTCCAAGATTCACCTGATTTAACAGGTCCAATCCACCCAGTATTACTACCATCTCCCCAGTCAAACCAGTAATACACGTCATCTCCATCGGGATCAGTTGTTGAAGAAGAATATATGTATGAGACGCCTACTTTTCCTTGTGTTGGACCAGCTATAGTTGGTTTGTTAGGTTTGTGATCATAGAGAAACGTCACTGAGGCGGTTGCACCATTACCATCTGCATCTGAGACTTCTATTGTTATACGATTCAGACCACCTGATTTAATGTTTTCATCGATATCAAAATTATAGTATTTTATATAATTCAGAGGCCAGGATGCCCCAATTGCTGTTCCATCGGGGTATTCGATGGTATATCCAAAACTTTGTAAACCAGCATCGTCTGATGCATATCCTTTGACATGAACATGAGTATAATCCACTATCGTCACTGGCGTCAATGGATCAGTAATTGTTAGAGAGGGAGGTTGAGTACCATGGGTGTATCCAATCTCAAGTTTTGGCCAGTAACTGCTTACATCTCTAGGACCTTCATAATACTCTTTTGAGTAAAAATCTACCACAATTCCAGGAGTATTATATGAGACATCTTTTATTAACCAACCATAATTACTCCATATTCCATCAACCATATCCTGAACATCTCTTGTTACGTCCCATTCTAAAACAGCCCCTTTAGAAGATATGTATGTTGACAATGTATAGGTTGGATTATTATCATATGAAGGTAAATGTGCCCAATTAGTAGTGGTTTCATCCCATCCTTTAGTAATCCTATGAATAGTATAGTCTTTTGATCCAGGAAGAGGACTGATCTCATGAACACACAGTTTTAATTTAGCCCAATTAATAGTTGCCCCAGGAGGGATCCCAAATATATTGAATTTCAGAAGAGCGTAAGTTGGAGATCCTGACCGTTCCGGAGATACTACCAAGTAATAATCCTTTCCGTTAGGTCCAGGTAGAGTTGGACCAAGATATGTATCGTCTGTAGGAAAATATGTCAACACAGTTGGTAAAAAAGCTTCCTCCATGATTTTCCCTTTAATCTCTTTTCCACTCTTAATTTCGTCAGATTTCGACATTCCTTCTATCGGCAAATAGATAGAGATTGTTATCAACATCATCATACAAGCACCTACACCAAATATCTTCCTCCGCACTACAAATCCCCCATATGTAATTTTTATAATTCATATAGAAAAACCAATATATAAAGATTTTCTTCGATATAAGATACTGTCTTTCGATATAAATGTTACAAAAAGATACAGATCACTTAAATATATTGCATAAGAAACGAAACGGATATCCTATATAACAAATTAGAAACATGGTTATAAGAAGAAAATTGATTTAAAACAAAATTTCTTATAAAATACTATCAATATACCTAGAGGTTATGCACTTGAATTCGATAGAAGGACAATTATCTATTATTAGAAATAAACTATCGAATAAAATTGTTGGTATAGCAGGTGCTGGTGGATTAGGATCAAACGCAGCAATAGCACTAGTAAGAACAGGAATAGGAAAACTAATAGTTGTAGACCATGATAAGGTAGAAAAAAGTAATCTAACAAGACAATACTATTTTCTAGATCAAATAGGGAAACTAAAAGTAGAAGCACTAGAAGAAAACATAAGGAGGATAAACCCAGATATAGAATACATAGGTATACCTCGAAAACTAATTCCTGGTGAAATGGAGAAACCTTTTGGAAAAGTAGATGTTGTTATAGAAGCATTAGATGATGCAGAAACAAAAACAAGGTTTATAGAAGAAATACTGGAGAAACTACCGGATAAACCAATAATAGCAGCATCAGGTACAACAGGTTATGGTAATCTCCATCGAATTTCAACAAAACAACTTGGTAATCTATATATATGCTATGATCCGGAAGCTAAATCTTGTGAAGAAGATATACTTATAGCATCACATGTAGCTTTAATGGCAAACTGGGAAGCAGATCTGGCAATAGAAATACTACTGAGTGAGGAAATATGATAACAGTTAATAATAAAGATATAGAATGGATAGAAGGAGAAACAGTAGAAAAACTATTGAAAAGATTAAAATACGTATTTCCAGTGGTAGTAGTAAAGATAAATGGAGAAATAATACCTATGAAAAAATATTCAACAACTATTATACCAGATAACGCAGAGATAGATATAATACCTATAATAAGTGGAGGATAAAATATCATAAAATTATAACTTGGATGATAGAAAGTATAGAGAGACTAAAAGCAAAGAGGAAATAGGTTATATACATTAAACTCCAAGCAAAGGTATTCTCCAGTTTACTACTAATATTTTGATTACGAAACATTAGATAGAAGATGAAGAAACCTGGTATAACCAATAATGTTAAAGGCCAGAATATAGTGTTTAGTAAACCCATATCAATCGTTATAGGTATAATAAGAAATGGTGTAAATAGAAACGGGAAAACCATGAAAGAGGTCTTCTCTAAGCCATATGTATTTATAAGAGTCTTTGTACCTGTAATAGAATCAGCATAACTATCAGTTATATCCTTTGTAACACAACCGCCTATCATGAAGAAGAATGAGATAGTAGCGCCAATCAAAGGTATAGGTTGAGTAGGGCTACCAAAAACACTCCATCCAGCTAATATACCAAGAAATCCTCTAGGTATAGCAACCCATATTTGATTTAAAAACAACATCTTTTTAAACCTAGGTGGTAGAGAATAGGTTATTGTAAAGAAAACTATTAGGAGAACCAATGAAAAAAACTTGATATTGATAAACCAAGCAATAATGATAGAGGTTATATAAAAAATAATAGAGGCTATAAATGCTTGAAACACTGTTAATAATCCTCTAGGTAGAGGTCTATATGGTTTCGATATCCGATCACTTTCAATATCAGTTATCTGATTTAAAGCATTAGAAGCAGCATTAAGCAATGTTAGAGATAGAGAAGCTGGTAAAACTATATACCATATACCAG
>QMTB01000205.1 GCA_003649845.1 Thermoplasmata archaeon
AGTTAGTTACCCCAGAATATTATGTTAAGATAAATGACGTGATTGTAAGTTATACGGTATTATACAACAATAAAACATTAACTACGATTTACTTTGCACAAGAAGGTTCCACACTAGATGTAATTATAGTCTCCGAATACTGTGGGGAATATATGTTCTTGCTTCTGTTGATTATTCCAGCAGTTTTTTGGTTTTTTATAAAGTTAAGAAAGAAAGCTACAATTTTTCGATTTCCTGAACAATCAAATAGAAGATAATTCCGGAATATTTAAATCTAGAACCCTACATAATTTTTACGCGAATAAGGAGAAGGGAGAAAGTAAATGAAAGCCAAACTTATATCTCTAGCTACGGCTACACTTCTATTGCTCGGATTCATCGCAGCTATTCCAGTAAGGGTTAGTGCAACATATCCGACAACTCTCAGAGTAGAGCCGGCTGAAATTCATAAGTGGAGTGATGTTGACCACCCAGGAGACACGTTTACGATAAGCATCATCGCTGATATTGTGCCACCAGACGAGTTCTACGGATATGACTTCGTTTTAAGATGGACTCCAGGCATAATTAACTGTACAGGTGAAACAATAAACTTCGGCCTTTGGCAAGGTAACTTCCTAGGCCCATGGGTTACTGATCCAATAGACAACACGATAGGCTACTACCGCCAGAGCCTTACAGGAAAAAGTCCAGGAACTCCGGAGAGCGGAACCTTCTGGCTTGTAAACTTAACATTCCAAATTGTAGCTGAGCCAGGATATGGCGAAGTTATAGACACGGAGCTTCATTTAGAGAAGGCAGAAGGTTACGATGCCTACTGCTTAATAGACATTGACACCAATGAAATAGAGCATTACTACGAGCATGGTCACTACTATTACCACTGGGCTCCACCACAAGTAAACCCGCATTTAGAAGTTGAATACACCGGTGAGCCAGGAGTCCACTCAAAAACATTCGCAGGAAAGAACATCTACAAACAACCCTTCGACTTCAGCGTTGACATAAACATATACAACGTTGATTCAGGCTGGCGACTGGCAGGAGTAGAACTCTTGCTCCTATACAATACAACGGTCCTAGACGTTTTAGAAGTTCAAAACGGAACATTCTTTGAACCCTTCACATCACTGACATGGTTCTTCCACCAAACATTCGAAGATGAAGGAAAAATCCGAATAGTCTATACAATACTTGACATTCCAGGAATGACCCCACCCTACGGCGACGGAAAAATTGCTACAATACGCTTCAACGCCACCTACCAAGAGCAATTCCCCAACTCAGTTTCAAGCGACCTAAACATAACACTTGACGTTGAAAACGGAATGAACTCTTACTTCGTAAACTTCCTTGCAGATGAACTTCCATACGACCCAGAAGTCGACGGCTACTACGAACTAGCAGGATATGTCATAGGCAGAGTAATCGATGTTTACACGCAGTATCCAGGCCCCTTCGGCGGACAAGGACCAATGCAGCCAAGCGATATGTTCTGGCCGCAGAAACAAGTAGAACTATACGCGAATGTAACTTATAACGAGTGGCCAGTACAAGAGAAAGACGTAGCCTTCGAAATCCGCAACCCACAAGGTGAACTTGTCACAATTTTAACAGCACGCACAGACGAATATGGTGTAGCCCACACAAGCTTCAGAATACCATGGCCATGCGACGACCCTGAAAGCCTCTTCGGCGTATGGACAATAACAGCCACAGTGGACATAGCATGCGAAGTTGTGAACGACACTCTATGGTTCCACTTCGACTACCTAGTCCACTGGATAAAGGTAACAACAGACAAGCCAGAATACGGACACTGCGAGAACATAGAAGTCACAGTAGAATTCGGCAGCCACGCCATGCAAACATACAATGTGCTCATCGCAGTGGCAATCCACGATGAGCTTAACTACCCGATTGGCACAGCCTACATATGGCTGCAAATCGGCGGAGCAACATGGTGCACACTCAAAAACTACACAGTAACGGTTGAAATACATGTACCAAAACACGCAGCAGCAGGAACAGCCACCATCTACGTTAGCGCGCTCTTCGACTGGCCTATGAACGGCGGAAACGCCATAGCACCACAATACGAACCAGCACCAGAAGTGAACATACTGGCTGCCTGGGCATAAGGAGAAACCTTTAACTCTACAATCCCCCCTTTATTTTTGTATCAAATTGTTGAATTGTTAAACCTTATTTGATATAATCCAATCGTTTTAACATTACAGAATCTTAATGTGGAAGAGAATTTTTATAGAGAAATCTTCCACAATCTTTTAAAGCAGGTTCGGTATTAACATCATAGTATGATGAAATCTAAATTGTTAGTTATATCTATATGTTTTCTAATGATAAGTTCCATCATTCCAGAATTTGTTAATTCCGAATCAAATATGAGTATTACCATAAACGTTAATAAAAATACTTTCATTATACGAGAACTTGTAACCGTCGAAGGTTATGCTTCTGTAGACGGTCTTCCTGTCCAAAATGGACTAATATCTGTTCAAGTAATTGATTCCAAAAATACTTCAATCTTATATAGAACTCTTGTTATTGACGAACCAGAAATTCAAAAGACAATCGAGATAACTGATGTCTTTCCTTTTGATAGCGCTACATTGTTACGCAAAGAAAGCTTCAGCTTAGGTGAAACTGCCGGCTTTAACGTATCTCTCAAAAATTATGCTTCACAGGATCTGGAAGCAGTAGTAACCATCACTGTTTATGACAAGAATCTTATTCCTCTGGGCGCGTTATTCACGCGATTGCCAATAATTGCCGCTTCAACAGCTAACGCTTACTTTCTTGTTTTAATTCCGGAATGGGCGTATATAGGTGGAGCAAGCGTTGTTGCAAATGCATACACAGATTTACCAAAAGATGGTGGAACACCCTACTGTTTGGAAAAATATGCCAGTTTTAATATTACGAGAGGACCCGGAACAATAGACTTTGAAGCACCAACTCTTAATAATACATTCAATCCGGGTGATAACTACATTTTAAGTTTTAAATTGCCGCCTGACTCAAGAGATGGACTCTACTATACGTATGTAACTGCCAAAAGTGGTGTACTAATCGTCACCAACAACACCGTTTTTCAAACTCGTTCTACAGGAGTACCGCCTCAAGCTTCTTTTACATACATTCCACCTGAACCTTATGTTAATCAATCCGTTACATTTGATGCAAGTGCGTCGTCTGCAGAAGGGTATGCAGACTTTATAACTCAGTATTCGTGGGATTTTGGTGACGGTCATCGCTTAGCCGTATGCTGGAATGAAACAACTAGTTCTTGGAACTATACTGAAGCTCCATATATGGC
>QMTB01000206.1 GCA_003649845.1 Thermoplasmata archaeon
ATAACGAACTGGTTTAAAACAGATGTATACAAGTTACGCTTACACACATGGTTTAAAACGCATTTTGATTATATGGCAGTAGATACATCTCCAGATGAAGAAGTTTTTGTTCAGGAGGCTCCTTTACTTTCTGCAAATCTTTACTGGAAAGGTCCATCAGTGCAGATAGGAAGAGAAGGAGCGCCAGCATTGCCAGATTTTTATACGACAGCAAATTCACCTTGTTTCCATGAATGGGAAGGAAACTTTACTAGATATGGAGATGTTTTGCCCTTGCTTACTCAAGCAGATGATAAATTTGTTATTATGCATGCAGGAGATGCAGTTGAAATGGAATTTGATGCACTACCTTCGTTGGGCATGGAAAGAGATTATATGGTCTTTACAGATGCTTTTTATAAGGAAGACTTTGTTCACTATTTACTTGGGCAAGAAGTAAGCAATGTTGAGCCATTGCCATTCCATGGTATGCCATATTATCCATATCCTGATACAATGAGTTATCCATATGATGAGGAGCATATTTTATATCTCAATGAATACAATACAAGGCAATTCAATAAAGATTATTTCGATCATCACAATACTATCTATACGGATTACGTAAAATTGATGGTTCTTGGAGATCGAAAGGTAACAAATTTGGATACTGGTGAGAAATTCGATACAATACAGGAAGCAATAGATGACCCTGATACATCAGATGGACATACCTTACTTGTGAATGCTAGCAACGATTGGTATGACGGAGTCATATGGGTAAACAAATCTATTACAATAATGGGTGAGGACAGAGATTTTACAAAAATAGATGCCTGGGGAGGTTTTGGATTTAAGATACAGGTAGATTGGGTGAATATCTCTGGATTCACAATAGTATGGGATGATGAAGGAGAAGCAGGTATATTCATAAATAATTCCAACCATTGCAACATTTCAAATAATAATCTTTCATGGAACTATGTTGGGGTATGGCTTAATAATTCAGATTATAACACAATTTACAACAATGAGTTTTATGAGAATACCTATGGAATATTGTTGAACAATTCAGGATATAACGTTATTGAAAAGAATGATATTAGGAATAGCGAGGAAGCAGGCATTTATTATACCCCCAGCGAGACACCAGAGATGCCAACATCATGGAATGAAATAAAATACAACAACATTTCAAACAATTACTATGGTATCGAGTTATATGGAACAGACAATGAAACAATTTATGACAATGAATTTTATTCTAATGATTATGCAGTTTATCTTACAAATACGAACGACAGCAATGTTTCATGTAACAAAATGATGTATAATACATATGACGGTGTTGTTGTGTATAATTGTAGCAATATTACTGTGGAACACAATGATATTAAAAGCGGTATGATGCTGCAATCGCCAGAGAGCTACAGCATTTACGTAAAGACAGTAAATGGATGGGAGTTGCAAAAGGAGTTACATTTTTTCAAAAATTATGAAACAGTATCACTTGACTTATCAAATGTTTTGCCAGATGTTGATGGAGAGTGCAAAGTAAGAATAATGCAGCATGGTGGCATTGCTGCCCATATTGATTACGTTGCCTTGTTCGATAGAATTCCATTTGCACCAGCATCAGCAATATGCATTAATGATGGAAGTAATGTATTGCATAAAATATTGCATGAGGATAATGACGTTGCGGATGCATGGGAAAAGACTATAGAAGTTACTTGGGACAAAAGCGTTTCCTCACCTACGTTACTTTTCAGGGCAAATGAGGAGCCATTTGCAAATGGCTCACCTCTTTTCACTCCCCACCATATGATTCCAGAGTTTATGATGCCATATACAGTTGAGGATAATGGTGTCATTACTATAGATGGCGTTCCAGATACCCTTAGCAGTCCAGATTTCTCTTCATACTGGATGCCTACAAGTGGACATCCGAAAGGCTTTACTTATGTATGGCTTCGCTCTGATGGTGAATATTTGTATGCAACAATGGAGATAACGTCTGACAATACTTATGATGATACTGGATGGGGCTCCCTTTATATTTATGCAAATGGAGATGTTAAGGAATTTAAAATTGATTCTTCACATCATGAATATGGCAGAGAAGGCTTTGTTTATACAGCCAAAGTGAGCTGGCAACATATGGTCTATGAATTCAAAATACCTCTCTCAGAGATAGGCATTTCTCTTGGTGACACCATTAAAATTGGATATGGAAGCTATGGCACACTGGAATACGAAAGATCAGGAATATCAATAATAGGAGGAAAGGGGCATACCATTAATAACAATACCATCTCTAATTACACATATGGTATCTACCTATCCAAGTATGTTCGACATGGTTTTATGGGAATCGTATATGACGTAGATACACCTGACTGGAATAATATCACGAGCAATACAATTTACAATAACTCCGGTTATGGAATTTATGTTGATGCAGGTGATAATAATACAATCTTTAACAATAAGATTTTTAATAACTCGTATGGCATTTACTTAGATAAAAATGTTGTTGCAGGCATGTTGTGGTACATATATGGTGTCTATACACCTGACAATAATACCATTGCAAATAATACCATATATAACCATACAGATTATGGCATATACATTGATGCAGGAGATAATAATACTATTATCAACAACACCATTTACAATAACTCCGATGGAATTTACTTAGATAAAAATGTTGTTGAAGAATATGACTGGATGTTTGGGTATTATTATGTATATGATGTCTATACTCCTGACAATAATACCATTGCAAATAATGTCATATACAACAATTCAGGGTATGGAATAATTGTATTAATGAATGGAGGCTGGGGCCATGGGTATGGCATATACATTGATGCAGGAGATAATAATACTATTATCAATAACACCATTTACAATAACTCCAATGGAATTTACTTAGATAAAAACGTGGTTTATGAAGAAGAGTATGATTATTATGAGCCACCTGCTGAAGATGGAAGTATGGTGTACGGTGTCTATACACCTGACAATAATATCATCGCCAACAACACGATATACAATAATGTATGGTATATAATGCCACCACCATCACCACCCTCACAAAATGGAGAAGGCTATGGATATGGCATATACATTGATGCAGGGGATAATAATACTATTGTTAACAACATCATTTTTAACAACTCTGATGGAATTTATTTAGATAAGAATGTGGTTTATGGAGGATATGATCTTGGAAAACCTGCTATAGATGGCGGTATATATGGGGTCTATACACCTGACAATAATACCATTGCAAATAATACCATATATAACCATACAGATTATGGCATATACATTGATGCAGGGGATAATAA
>QMTB01000207.1 GCA_003649845.1 Thermoplasmata archaeon
CCCCATAGATAATGTCCGCTTCAGGATGCTTCTGAAACGCTTCCACCACGGCGCTGATCGTGCCTCGGTCAAAGTAGACGTCATCGGAGTTAAGCCACCCGATGATCTCTCCCTGGGCCATGGCAAAGCCCTTGTTCACCGCATCAGCGTGTCCTTCGTCAGGCTCTGAAACCCAACGCAAGTTATAGGTGCCCTGATATCGCTTCAGGATCTCCACCGTTCCATCAGTTGAACCTCCGTCTACAATAATGTGTTCAATGTTAGGATAATCCTGAGATTTAACGGAGAGGATGTTTTCTTCGATGAAACGGCCTTGGTTATAAGACGGCGTCACAACCGAGACCAAGGGCTTGTTGCTTTCCATCTTCACACCTCGCATAAGAGATTTACATACTTAGCAGTGTCCGTCATATGTATCAATTCTTTTACATCATTTGGGAGATCCACTCTCCTTAAGCCGTGCCTGATCGCATAGAATCTTTTAAATCCCAATGCTAGCAAGGTCTCAAATAATTTTGTATTGCTTCCACAGACTCTTATCTGATTCTCGGGGTTAAATCCAACGATTAGCTTCAAATTCTCGCTTTCCCTCACCAACTCTCTCATACCCTCCAAAGCTTCAACTTCTGCTCCTTCTACATCAATTTTCACTAAGCTAACTTTAGGCCACCCCTCACCAGCAAGAAACACATCAAGACTCACTGTTTCAACTTCCACGCTTCTTCCTGCAACTTTTTGAGGATAAAAACTTGCTTCACCACTTTCCTTTTTTGGAATATACAGCTTAATTGTACGCTTTTCTTTAGACACCCCTTTTGGGACAACGCGTACTATACCTTGATATCCGTTGATTTGAATATTTCGGGCCACAATCCCGTAGACCTCAGGGTTGGGCTCAAAACCGTAGACGCGTCTGCCAGTGCCGACCAACCTTGCTGCGAGCAAGGTGTAGAACCCGACATGGGTGCGCACAACCACCACAGTCATCCCAGGCTTTACAAGTTTCTGAAATACCCGCACTGTGTCATGTTCATAGGTGCCATAAACCATGTCAATCACGCTGGGTGAGGAGCGGCCAATCCACATTTTGCTCCCAAGGACCTCGAAAGGTCCCTCATCATGAAGTGAAGTTATTCTAACAATTCTCTCCAGTGTTCGGCAGGCGGCTTTACGTATCTCGAGAGGAAGCGACTTTCGAGCAACTCCCGTTTGCGAAATGACACGTATTGCATTGTTGTACTGCACAAACATCCAACGCTTAACGTTCATTCGCTCTCCCCAACCAGGCACTAAGATCTCGCTCTAACATCTCCGCAAGTCTAACATTGTGCTCATAGTAATGCTCTGTCAATAATCGTCTTGTGTTCGTATCAATTCTTGGCTTCTCACCCAAGTTTTTCATAAGATTAACAATCCTACGTTTGACAGACTTGGGGATGAATCTTTTCACTGTGATCGGCCTATGCCTAATCAGATGAAGCAAATACCCGCCTATGCGGCCTGCGGCAACATTGTGTGGTTTAAGATCAACCGGAACGTTGGGATCTACGCCAATAAACTCCCACGTCTGTCGGACTACATCGAGGGGGTTCTTCAAAAGATCTTCGAAAAGGAACACCTTGGTTCGGGTTTTAGGAAAATACTTGTAATACCGCTCCAACTGAATAGCATAGTAACCATTTTCCACATACGTTCTGGGCCGTTTGCTGATGTCCGTTACTTTCCCTTGTCGCTGCCCTCGATAAATGAGCCACTGCCTAGCACCCTCAATGGTTTTCTCCATAGGTTCACGCTGTGTTTCCAGGCGTTGTAGGTTTTCGCGAATAGCCTCTTGGAAGGGGAGTCGCTCTACACCAGCGCAAAAAGCCATCCACCACTCGGAAAAGGCACGATCAACAGGATTTCTTAAAATAGCAATCAGTTTGGCATCAGGACACGTCTCCGAAATGCGCTGGGCCACATAAGGCATGTGCAAATACCAAGGTGATGCTTCCCCGATTGCGCTCTCCCCCTTATAGTGGTTCCCAAAGTAGCGGTTCCAGTACCATTCAATCCCGTTGTAGTAATCCTCAAAACAGAAGAACCAAGTTTCCTTAGGAATAGACAAGCACACATCAGGGTGCTGACGAACATAATGATAAAGCGATGATGTTCCAGATTTAGCTGCCCCAATGATGAAAAAGTTGGGTTTCTTCATGCTGCCCCTCCTTCCTTATCCACATGGATGAGATGATCTGCTCCCTAATCTCCAAGCATAGCTTGTACAGTTCATGATCCTCCGCGTACCATTCGCTGAGATTGGCAATGGCCTCCGGATCTAGATTTCTGTCAACATTAGGAGGATTCCTGTGAGCCTTGACCGGGTCGTTTGGCAACTGCACGTTGTTGGGTAGCTCTAGAATCTTCTTGATGATTTCGAAATCTTCTTCAAGATTCTCTTGCGTCCCAATAAACAATATGCTTTTCCTACGCGATAACAGATACTCTCTTGAGATTAGCCAATAGCTATAATGCGTATTCACATGTCGAATCGCCTGCATGGCTTCCAGTGCGGCCTCTTTGATTGCTGGATCTGACGATGAGAGGGCCAGAGCAAGTTGATTAGGCGTACTGAAATACGCAAATGCCTCAGCCTCTTCCTTCGACCAGGGGAAGTTATACCGGGGCATACCTCTCCTTTGCCTACTGTAGAAACCGCTCACAAATCTGCTTATAGGATCTCTAACGAAGAATATTACCTTATCACCATGCGGAACATCCCGCAATGTAGTGGCGTGTCGATGCGTAATTATTCTATATTTCTTCCCAGGTACTTTTGCCAAGGCTTCCTTTAGCGCTGTACCTCCTGTCTTACCAATGTGGAGAAAGTGAACGGTTTGCTTGCCCGCCGCCCGAAAAATAATACTGGTACACTGCAGCCAACAGCGATAAGCCAGCCTCTTAATTGAGGATCTCCCGTTCTTCATAAAAACACAGATTCCCCTTAGTTTCTTCAACCTGCACCTCTAGAATCAGATGTACTCTGGTGCAAGATTTGCAGGACAAAGTATGAATTGAGAAGCATCTTTACTGCCCAGCTTGCAGCAAATGCCGCTGCCGCGCCGTTGATTGCCCATAGCTGAATGAGAGCTAGGTTGAAAATCAGGTTGACCGCGCTGCCGATCCCGACGCTCAAGGTAGCCTTATTTTCATGTCCGCTCATGACCAAGAGAAGCCCAACCGGACCTGTCGCAGCATTTACAAGCTGACCCAAGGAAACAACCGCCAACGCGGTCGCGCTCTCAGCAAATGCCTCTCCGAAAGCTAAGCCGAGAAACCATGCCCCTCTGAGG
>QMTB01000208.1 GCA_003649845.1 Thermoplasmata archaeon
ATGGGTCTCGCATAACAAATGCTGCAACACCTCTATAGGAATCATATCCTCTTGATGTTTGGTGTTCTGTGTCTACGAATTCTACATCGTATAGGGGATGCCATACATCTTTATGTGTAGAATTTTTATAGAAATGTATTTGTGTTGGATAGACTGCTGGCTCCGCATCTAGGTCATCTATCCACCATATAGCTACTAGTTGTTCATCGATATCTTTTGTTGGAAATTTGACTTGAAATACAAGTCTATTAGTTTCATTGAAATCCATTTGGGGATCAGCTAATCCTATAGGAAGAGATATATTATTGGATGTGCCTGGAGGAAATGTAAAGTTTTTCCAGTTTTCATATTGTATTGGTCTTTCAAGCAAAGTATTTTGAGTCCCATCTATGGATACATTTACTCTTAATTGTTTTATTGGCATATAGGGTATTGGAGGTATCTGTACACCACTTTCTTGCCGCAATCTTGTTCCAAGCCAATATATATTTAGATCCCATCCAAACTCTAATGTATAGATCTCATGCTCAGTATTTTGAGGCCTATCTATGCTTTTCCATTCATGCTCTTTACCATCATAATAGTATAAAGTATCCGGTACATTTCTTCTTACTTTGAAAGTTATGTGGTCATAGGTTGCTGCCTCTACGATTATACCTCTGTCATCGCCGACTACAACCATTAGTGGTAAGTAATTTCTATTGTATATTGGGTCATAGTATGGTGTTATTGCTGGATGAAATTTTACCGTATAGTTGCCTGCCCCTATATAGGTTATGTCTGTAATGTTGGCCTTCCTCCAATAATGTTTATCAGGATAGTATATTTCTATAAATCCCTTTGTGATTAGGTATGGGTATGGTTCGCCTTTATCATAATATACAGTTATGTTTATTTGAGAGAGGTTTTCGGTTTGATTCACATTGTATTCTGGATGTATTAATAAGTATAGTCCGACTAATACATCGCTTCTCCATCCATAGAAACCTACATTTGTTAAATTTAATTTTAACCTTGAATAGATTACAGATGCGCTTGACGGATAATACCAGAAACCTTTCATTAAAACATCATATATTTTTCCACCTATAGTTCTCGGTCTCCCAAATATAATGATATCCTTCCTGCCGACCTCATAATCTACCTGAACTCCATAACCAGTATATGCTTCCATTATATATGTTTTCCATACATCAAGATATTTTAATCCAATCTCTCTGGCTATTGTAAAGTTATGTCTGGATCCATAAGATAAACCTAGATTAGAATATCTAGAACATAACTCATAAAACCGGCTATAATCATAGTATGCTCTTGTCGCTAATGCTAGTACATGTGCCGATGCTCTCTCGAAATCAGCGGTAATAGAACCTACAACTTCTCTAACAACAATGCTTCTCGTCTCTAAATATACTAAACGTGTCTTATAGACCAAGACTACTATCGATAATAATACTATAGCTATTGTTAGACATGAAATTACAATTATTTGACCCCTCTTACTGATCATACTAACCACCATAACCCAATCTCAATATTATTACGAGAACCGTACCCCTAGTTCTATCAGGCTCTCCAACACAAACATATGTATATGTTACAGATTCTGCCTCAACAATTTTGGATAAATATTCTTCTGTATTCGATATAGGCTTTCTATTAAGCTTATGCCATATGACTCCGGATTCATTCATCCTTAATTCATAGATATCAACCGAGAAAATTATTTGTGGCGGCATATTTATAGATAAAAACATTTTCATCTCATCCTCCCAATTATTTCCAGAGAGATTACCCATTACAACGATATCTTCAAATACTCTAGCATTTGCCATTGTGTTTAGAAGGTTGTAGGCAAATCGTCTTAGATCGGAGGTTTCTCTTAGATAAATGGTTTTTTGTGGAGGTGTCAATCTCATAATTGTAATTAATGTTAAGACAATTATTATTACACCTAATATTACTTCGATAAGTCTTATTTGACCTAAATTATTTATCTTCAATACTTGTTTATACATATTATCCTCTCCTACCTAAGGCTATATAATATATGACCTGATTATTAACAACAGCTCTTTTAACGATGACAACTGGATTGTTGCATGGTACATTTAACCTATAACTATATATAAGACCTCTTTCCTCATATTCTCCATCAATTACTCTAACATTTCCCTCACCGAAATTTGGTACCACTACTACTCTTATAACATCATATGTTTGAAGATATACTCTTACAATTATCCTATTTTCTCCTCCCTCCTCCAGTTGAATCGTATATCCACTGCTTCCGATAGTTTGTGGTATATTTAGATTCATATATGTGAAACCCCCTTCTCCCAATGTGTGGACAGAGACTATTTCAACGATTTCTCTTGCAACAGATTCCGCTATTTCAGAAAGTCTAGCCTTTTGTGCCTCTAGATAGCTGATCCAGCCGATAAAATTCATGAAAATAGCTATGGAGAAGAACATTCCAATTAGGGCTAATGTTCCAAGTAGATGTGAGAAGATTGGAGATGGCAAAAAATCACCCTATAGTATTGACATATACATATGATATGCGTACAATTACTAGGCTTCCATCTACATCGCTTTCTCCGGTTAAAGTTCGGGTTTCAACAATATTTCCACTAACCATTACATTTATAGTTATAGAACTTGAATCAAATATATATGTATTTGTAGTAACATTTACATTCCGAAATACTATGGGTAGATTTCCAGTACCCCCAGTTTTATTGACAATAAGCATAATATAAGATAATTCGAATGTACTATAATTATATGTCTCCCCACCCTTCAATAAGCTATAAACACCTAGATAATTCACTCTAACTCTCTTACATAATAAAACGACTCTAGCACCATTTGATTGATTCTCATATACTATTACCAACGGGTCTCCAGCAGATACAATTATCTTATTATATTCCTCATTTATCTCATTTGGATTATTTATGGGGGGTGAAATTAGTCTAAATCCGCCTACAGATACCAGGCTTCCACCAATAATTTCAATTGCATCAGGTATATCACTAATAACTCTAATTCCATTAACAAATACACTTATATTTTCATAGAAATTTCTAAGCAGATTTAGTCTAGCCGTTCTCAGGTTAAATCTAACATATTTTGATCCTCCGGATCCCAATGCAACCTGCTCTAATGCATCAGCAGAATATATTAATAGATTTTTAGCATTCTCAAATTCGGTTAGCTCAGAGTGAAATTCTATTAAACTATTACTATAAAATATAGCTACACCTACAGCTACAGTCATAACCCCTATCAATATTAC
>QMTB01000209.1 GCA_003649845.1 Thermoplasmata archaeon
CATGAACATCCATCTATAGCATTATATACTGATATAGGTGTTAAAGAAAAAATTAAATGTTTCCTATATGGTGTTTTTGGAGATAAACAAGTTATTGTATTACCTGCTTTTAGTTATCTAGCACCTGGTAGTGATATAAATCTTATTCCAAGAGAGGAACTATTATCTCCTATACTTAGAACTATAGATATAGATGAGATGCAGGTTATAGGTATAATAGAGGAGGATAGATTACTAAAATTTCCAAATATTGGAGAGTTAAGAAGAATCTATGCCAACTATTAAGAGTTAGAAAAATATTTTTAAACTATCAATTTATTTGTTTCTTTGATAAAATAGAGGGGGTATATGATGATAACATGATTCTAAATAAACTAGTTTGGTTAATACTAATAATTATATTATCAAGCTATAGTGGAGCAACCTATACACATATAATCAATAATTTAGGTATTCTACAACCAAATGTTGAGATAGTATATCCAGCTAATAATTCTATTATATATAATCAAACTATCACTGTTATAGGTTATGCATCTGATAGATATAATATGACTTCTATGGAATGGATTATCGAAGGAGAACAAGGTTCTTATTCTCAGAATAAAACATTGGAGAATACAACGAGGATTATGAATTTCATGATAGAGGTATACCTCTTTGAAGGTAGAAACACTATAACTGTCATATTTAGAGATACCCAAGGTTTTGAAGGTAATGATTCTGTAACAGTAGTATGTATACCTGATAATCCCCCTTCAAAACCTTCTAAACCAGTGGGTCCAACAGAAGGAGAAATAGGAGAAGTATTAACATATTCTACAATAGCTAATGATCCAGATAGTGATAAGATTAGATATGGCTGGGATTTCAACGATGATAATATTGTTGATGAATGGAGTACTCTATTAGAATCAAATACTACCTGTAGACTATCCTACATCTGGGATAAAGCAGGGATATATCATGTAAAAGTTAAAGCAGTAGATGAGAAAGGAGTAGAAAGTAGTTGGTCAGAGAATCTAACTGTAACCATCTCTACTCCATCTAATAATCCACCCTCTAAACCAACTATAACAGGTCCAACGAAAGGTAGAGTAGGAGGTAGATATGAGTATACCTTTGTTGCTATAGATCCAGATGGAGATAATATCTACTATTTTGTTGATTGGGGTGATAATACTAGTAGCGGTTGGTTAGGTCCTTATAAATCGGGCGAAGAAATTACATTGGCACATAGTTTCTCCTCTCAAGGGTCATATGCTATAAAAGCTAAAGCAGAAGATATATTTGGAGATGAAAGCAGCTGGGGTACACTTATAGTAAACATGCCCTATAATATATTGATCCATAGATTTCTGGGGAGAATCCTAAATCTTCTCTCCTATTTCTATTAGGAGCTTCTATCATGATGGAGGGTAGAATGATATGAAAAGTTATAGGATAATTATTCCTCTATTTATTCTACTATTCAATCTACCAATATCAAACTCCTTACCTATCTCTAATAAAACAATATATGTAGATGATGAGAATGTTAATGGACCCTGGGACGGTAGTATAGAGCATCCCTACAGATATATCCAGCAAGCAATTGATAATGCTACTAGTGGTGATACTATATTTGTTTATAGTGGAATTTATTATGAAAATATTATTGTATATAAATCAGTAGATCTCATAGGGGAAGATAGAAATAGAGTGATTATAGATGGTATGAGAGTAACGAAAGATGCTGTGGTAAATATAACTGCTCCGGATGTAACTTTAAGAGGTTTCACTATAGAGAATGGATGGTGTGAAGATGAAAAATTCTGGGATGCATCTGGTATTAAGATATTTTCATCCAATGTTAAGATTAAAGGTAACGTTATCTCGTTTAATAGATTAGGGGTAACTGTAGCAACTGGTGTAACCTCTTTAACAATATCTGATAACATCTTCATTGATGATGGTATTCTACTTGGATGTTACGTATACAATAAAAGGATGACAAAAGAAGATTTCCTACATGAAATTTCAAATAATACTGTAAATGGTAAACCTTTATATTATTACAAAAATTTATATAACTCCATTATTCCCAAAGACGCTGGCCAGATTATATTAGTAAACTGTAGAAATGTTACAATCAGAGGTGTCAATATAACACATACTGATTTTTCTATCACCATAGCTTTCTGTTCAAATTGTACCATAGAGAAATCTACAATTACTAGAACCGATGGAGAGTTGATACTATTCAATTCCAACAATAACACAATTCAAAATAATGTCATCTCATATACACTTCATGGAATATGCCTTGACTTCAATTCAAGATACAACGTTGTCAGATACAATGATATTTCCAATAGCTGGGTTGGAATATCTGCATTAACTTCTTCTAACAACAATCTTATTTATAGAAATAAATTGCATGATAATGCAGCAGGTGTCCTGTTGGCTCCTCTTATCCATTATATGAAACCCTATGATAATGATATATCAAGAAATAGTATATATAGCAATAATGTCGGGGTTCAAATACAAGACGGTTCTTTTAATAATACTATTCAACGAAATAATATCTCAAAGAATAAAGAAGGTATATTACTAAAACACTCTGATAATAATCTAATTAGATATAATTATTTCAATAGAAATTTTCCTATTTCAGCAATATTTATGAATTGCACTACAAACTTTTGGGATCACAATTATTGGAATAGAGCTAGAATTCTACCTAAAATCATCTTTGGATACAAAACTATTGATGGCATTATATCTCCTTGGATAAACATTGATAGATATCCATTAAAATATCCTCCAGCTATCTATAGAGGAAATATTCTATATGTTGGCGGTAGAGGAGAGGGTAATTATTCTAGTATACAATCTGCTATTAGTGATGCTAGTAGTGGCGATACTATCTTTGTTTACAGTGGTATATACCATGAGAATGTAACTATAGATAAAGAACTGTCACTTATTGGAGAGAATGCTGATACAACTATTATAGATGGTATAGGTAATGATACAGTTACTATACTCGCTGAAAATATCAAGCTTTCTGGTTTTACAATAACTAATGCCACAGATGAAGAAGATATTTCTACAACAGGGATAAGAATAGTAGGCTCCAATAATATCATCTCAGATAATATAATCATGGATAATACTATAGGTGTTTTCATTAGGAGAGCTACGAATATAACTATATGTAATAACAGGTTTTATAATAATGGTATCATAATCTCACCTTATGATTGGGATGAGAATCGTCATATTCCAC
>QMTB01000210.1 GCA_003649845.1 Thermoplasmata archaeon
ATATTATCATATATCTCTTCTGTAATCCATGCTTGTTTCTGTGCATTTATATCAAAATTTGTTAGAAGTTGAGACTCATTATATCGTAAAGCAAGTTTTTCTATTCTATCATTCTCATATAATAAAACTTCTTCCACTTTAGATAGAATTGCTGTTAGGTTGTTACCATATATATTATAAAGAGTGAGAGATAGATTCGCTGCTTCTCCATTTGTATATGGTTTAAAAATAGTTGTATCAACTATGTGAAATGGTACGTATATAGAACTACAGGCGTGATTAGGAGAGAACCATCCACCGCTTAGAAGTTTATAGTTTGTATTGGGTATCTTATAGATTGCTGCTCCTTCATATTTGAATCGCTTTTCACACATTGGTCTCAATCCATCTAGATCATATATACGAGACCAATTCATCATATCTTTAATGGTTATATTACCATATTTTTCATTCACATACTTAAACATCGCATCTTGCCATGCTTTAACAGCTGTTGTAATATGAATATCTGCTTCACTATTTTCTATATCTAGTAGAGTGACACGAAAATCTCCAACTGTCCTAGATTCGTTTGTATTGATTATAACTGGTTTAAAAGCATTTACTCTATGTTTTATAAAACCAAATATTGGTGGATATTCTCTGACAACAATAGATTCTTTTCCTATATATGATATTTCTACTCCTAGTAGAGAGCCTAGATGAACTATACTATTTTGTCTCACTGTTGTATAAACCTCTGCATCAAAGGAGGAGGAGATTAAATTAGTTTTAAACCATTGTGTATCCCATAATTCCCTTGGATAATTAGAGAGTACATCAACCCCATTAATAAGCTCTTTTATATGATATCTATATGCATCTGCTTCTATAACATAGCCTTTATCGGGTCCAAGGAGAAAGAGATTTTCAGATACACCAGTGGCATGTAGATTATCAACTGCATCTACTGTTAAATAATAAATAGCTTCTTGGATATTATTAGAGTTTTCAGCTGCATATCTAAGCCAATCAAAATCATCCCATGCATATTTAGATGGATTTATCCAGCCGGAGTTTGTATCAGCATCACCAAAAGCTAGACCTACATCTGTCAATAACATACCTGATTTTACAATTGCTGGAGGAGTATCATTTATAGATGTAACACCGATATATTTATGGCGGGCAACATATTTTATTGATTTACCTGTCCAGGGATGATGATAGGTATAATTATAATTCTCCGGTATTATACATAGTACTTGAAAATCTGGTCTACTTGGATCTCTAATTTTTAAAAGTAGGTTATAGTCTCCTTCTGTAGCATCACCACAGGCTATTATATCTTTACAAGATTGTACTTGAGGGGTTAATAGGAAAATTAGTAGCATGAGAGGGATATATTTACTATACATAGAGTCGATAAAAAATCGTTTTTTCTATATAAAAATGATGCGGTTTGAAAAATATTAATGTATCAGAGTGCTACTATCATATCAATGTGAAATATGACATATTAGTTATAAGATATGGAGAACTTGCTCTTAAGGCAAAATACACACGTAGGAGATTTGAAGGAGTACTTAAAAAAAATATTTCTCTAGCTTTGGATATAGAGGGTATACCTCATAGTATAAATAGTGAATGGGGTAGAATATACGTTGAAACAGATTATATTGAAAATAGTATACCTGTATTAAAAAAAATATTTGGTATCACTTCTTTTAGTCCCGCTATTAGAACAGTAGCAACTATCGAAGATATCTCTAATTTAGCAGTCAAACTATCTAAGGAGTTGCTCAGTAGGGAAAAAAAATTTGCATTAAGGGTTACTAGAACGGGTGAACATACATTTTCCAGTAAAGATATAGCAGTTTATGTTGGTGGAGAAATTAGAAAGAATACTCAAGCTTCTGTAGATCTCACAAATCCAGATATAGAGTTATTTATAGAGATCAGAGAGAGATATGCATATATATTTACGGAGAGAATACCTGGACCTGGTGGTCTACCATTAGGTACACAGGGAACAGTTATAGCATATATCGATAAACCTATTGCGTTACTAGCAGCATGGTATATATTGAAGAGAGGATGTAAAACTATTTTTTATAACACATATAAAAGAGAGTTATTAGAAAAATTTGTTGAAAAATGGTACATACCATATCCGGAGATTATAGATAGCGAATATTCAATAGAGCGATTAAAAGATATACTTATGGAGAAGAATTGTCTGGCTATTATAACAGCTCATACGCTATCTAATGATCCAATTAAAACAATAAAAGATTTGGAGAATTTGAAGAGAAATGTTAATCTACCCATTCTTAGTCCTTTACTTGTTTTAACTCCAAAGGAAATTGAGGCGCAATATAAAAATATGGGGATATAGCGGATGAATATTGTGATAATGGGTGCAGGGGCAATAGGATCTTTTATAGGAGCTACTTTATCGAAAAATAATAAGGTTATATTGGTAGGTAGAAACCCTCATATAGCTGCTATACAAAAAAAAGGATTAGAGATAAAAGGTGAAACGGTTTTTAAAGGAAAAATATCAGCAGTTACATCGGTTGATGAAATTTCTTTTATACCAGATATAGTGTTTCTAACAGTTAAGGCATATGATACAGCAAATGCTATGGATGAAATTCTACCTATTCTCTCTAGGGAAACTATTCTATGTTCTCTACAAAACGGGTTAGATAATATAGAGAAGATAAGTGGTAAAATTAATTTAGATCAAATTGTCGCAGGAGTAACATCACGTGGAGTGGAGTTGAGAAAACCAGGGGTTATATATCATACTGGTATAGGATGGACTATTGTTGGAACATTAAAAGATACTATAAGAGAGAAGGCTGAGTTTATAGCAGGTGTATTAAATAAGAGTGGTATTGAAACTAGTGTAACATCAGATATAATGAAGGAAATTTGGAAGAAGGCTATAATAAATTCTAGTATAAATCCTCTAACAGCTATTTTTTCTTGTAGAAATGGATATCTATTGGAGAATCCTATTTTAGCTGGTATCTTGGATCGTATATGTAGGGAATCTACTAGTGTGGCAAATGCAGCGGGTATTCCTCTAAATGAGGAAGATCTGGTTGATCTAACTCATAGAGTGATAGAGAATACAGCAGGCAATTCATCTTCTATGCTTCAAAGTATGAGGAGGGGCAAGAAGACAGAGATTGATTCTATTAATGGTAAAATAGTAGAAATAGGTGAAAAGAAAGGTGTTGATCCGATTCTAAATAAAATTTTACTATATTTGATAAAAAATAT
>QMTB01000211.1 GCA_003649845.1 Thermoplasmata archaeon
AAATAAAATTCATATTTATAATATATGGATAAGGATATTACTACTATTCCATAATTGATAGGATGTCCTATGAATCTCTCCTAAAATATAAAAAATATAAAAGGAGAGGGAAAAAGGTTTCTTAGTGTTCTATGAGATCCAATTTTATATTGTTAGTTATCGGTATAAAATCTTTTAGATTTCCTTGGATTCTTACGAAGTTCTCTGCGTCAGGAGAGTAATAGAGTTCAAGTATACCATCGATTACCTCTATAACAGTAGTATCGAAACTACCTGCTTCGACATTTATCCTCGTCTCTCTGGAACAAGTAAATACTGGGGATCTAAACAACTTTGGTGTCTCTGGTATATGAATAGTTGAGTCACCTATTAACTCCTCCAGTAGTTTGGATATATCTATAACAGGTAGATTATCCTTTATCTCCGGTGGAAGCAAATGCATGCCAAATAATCCAAGTAGTGTATCTGCAATCTTCAGTAGTCTTAGATATCTAGCTTGTATACTTCCATCGATATGTATTTCACCTTCTGGTATAGACCATGTTTTACCAACTGTCAATGGGAAACCAAAAATTTCATATGCCTTATCAAAGGAGAGTTGAAGAGAAACTTTGAAGGGTATTACACGTACAAGTTTTAGAATAAATGATGGTAGAGTTATATCGAAACTCTCCAGTAAACTCTTTGTATCCAGTGCACCAGAAAACAGCAGGTTTAACCTAAGGATACCTAGATCAGTTTGATCAAATGCAACTTCTCCATTTATAGATGCATCTAAGATTTTAAGTTTCAAGTGAATAGGTCTAACATCGCTTATATGAGGATCAAAGGTTACATTGAGATAGGATTCTAGGTTATTCGCAGAGACTTCTGTTACATATAATCCAGAGGAAGCATCGGTTACTTCCAATGTAAGGTCACCGCTTGATAGATGGAAGTAGACGGATCTATCTTCAATCTCAGAGAAAACAAAATCAACATCTGTAAGCCTATACCTCCATTTATCACCGACATCCCAATCTGGAGTATCAATTGGTGTAGTAGAAAAAGGTGGATCACTTCCATCACCGTCATCATCAACATCTAAGCTACCACCGTATCCACCAAGCTTCAAACTTGGATCACCGAGTAAAGCCCATTCCTCAATAGTTTTACGGTCAATCTGATCCTCATTTACATCACCTAGATATGGACCCTCCATATTAACATAGTCAGTTATAGCTTGACCATGGAGTTCACCTAGATGCCTAAGACCAGCAACAGCATATTCATAGAAGAATCTAGGTTCAATCCAACCACCAAGACCATAAGTAGAATACTCATCAATATAACCATATCCTAGAGCAGTGTTGCCAATAGAACCAATGGATCCTCCTCCCTTCTGAAGAAGCCACCAAGAAGCAGTATCACATGGAAGGTAACCTTCAAAGGGATATCTACTATAGTTGATGCCTCTATTATCAATAATCTCTTGTATAGTCACGTTAAACTGAGCGTTATGGCAACCTCCAATAACAATTACTGGTAGCATATAACCAGTGGTGAATTTGTGAATATTCATTATAGAGAAACCTGTAACAAATTCTTCTTCAGTTTGAGCATCTGGTAAAAAGTTACCCCATACAGATGGACTGCCATGTCCTGCAACATGAACAAAACCGCAACCGGCATTCACAGCCATCTGCAAATCTTCTCTGGAAGAAAACGTACCGGTAGAGGTAAACAGCCTCTCAACATTGAAACCAGCGGATTCTAAGTAATCAGCTGTCTCACTAACCTCCAATTCACCTTCATATATAGGTTTAGATGCCCCACGAGAAGGTGGAAAGGTATCACCACTACAAACAACAGCGTCTTTAAACCAAGAAGCAGAAGCAGTGGTTTCATAGGTTATGATCTTATCTACAACAATCTCTGCTTCCCATGAATATCTAACAGGTATACGACCTACATAAACATCAGGATGATAATCGATGATGTCTTTTTTACCTACGAAATTAGACCACTCTGCAAATATACCGTTACCATTGGAATCCCAGTCTTCAAAAACAACATTCCCATTCTCATATTTATATACATCAGCGAAGTATAGATCTGATAGATATTTAGGATCATATGGTATGCCACTATGTGAATAAGCTCCATCAAAATTATTACTGTATCTCACTGGAACCCACCATTCCTCAGTTTGACCTTTATGTCCACCGAATAAAAGAACATATTTTATACCCCAATTTTTAATGGCATCAGCTATAGCAAGTTTTACATCCTCAGCATCATCTCTGCCATTGTAATTTGGATAGATATCTTGCACGGTTTCTACTGTAGTTTTAATACCAACTCTATTTTTATGTTCCACCAATGGTTCCAAGTATGGGAGGAACTTTTCATTAGTGATAATTAGTAGATCATACTGGTTTTCTGCGAATGAAGATTCCTTTGGTGGATTATATTCTATGTAGATATCAATGTTATCTGGTATGTAGAGTGTATCCTCCGATGGTCTATATTGACTGTAGCAGCGTACTGTCAGAAAAACCGTTCTTTCACCTTTATCTAAACCAACGCTTTCTTTTATACTATATTTCTGAGAGGGATATAATGTTGAGCTTTCATAGACAGATGAATCAAGTGAAATCTTGGGCACATCAGAAACCATATTTAACGGGACAGGTTGAGGAGCAGGTTCTATTTTTTTAGATAAATGTAATTCCCTATACGATGGAGATACCTCGACATTTAGAATCTCTGTTCCAATTGGAAAATTAAATGTTTTAACAAACATTGGAAGAATTGGTCTACTAGGTTCAGATAGATAGTTAGATAATTCTTTAACTTCAACTCTAGCAAAACCATTTTCATCCAAGATAGTTGGATGAGAAACATGGATAGATACTCTCTCTGTTTTAGTCTCACCATTACCTAATGCTACTATATTTGCTCCATTTATCAACAAAATGCCTACTAATATAGCTCCTATGATTTTCTTCATATCAATTTTGCCCCCTTTTTATTTCTACTCTCATATAATTATTCAATTTTAGATATAATAATATGTCATTGATATATAAAACTTCCTTTAATCTAAACCTACTACCTATGTAGGATGAGTGTATAATTAATTTGGATTTTTGTAAATGATAGTTAATATACGGTTTTTTTATAATTCTAATACTAGGACGCTAACAGTTACCGCTTTTAAATATCTAGGGTTTATTCTCTTTTCTTAGCGCCTAATTTAACTAG
>QMTB01000212.1 GCA_003649845.1 Thermoplasmata archaeon
AAGATATCTAAGGTATATGGTGATGGTGGTTATGATAGTAGGGAGAATTTCAATTACCTCTCAGATAATGATATAGAACCAGTGATTAAAACTAGGCGAGATGCTTCAACCAAAGCTAAGGGGTTCACCTTCTAGAGCTAGGAAGGTTAGAGAAGTCAGAAGATTAGGTTATGATGGTTGGAGAGGATAAATACAAATATGGTTATAGATGGATAGTAGAAACCTTCTTCTCTGGTGTTAAAAGAGTATTTGGTGAAACATGTAGAGCTAAAACCCATAGAGGGAGTATTCAGGGAGGTAGAAATGAAATTCATCTTCTACGATATGCTGTTGAACCTTTGAGTTTCCTCTACATTCTCAGCTAATTGTTCAACACAGCAAATAAAACGAAATGCTTATATAACAAAGAATTGTTGTTTGAATTCAGGTGGATGTTTATTTGGGGGAGATGAAAGATGATAGGTTTAGATTTCGTAAAACATGTTGATAAAGATTGGAAGAAACATATTACCTATGCAGATGGTACACCTTATAGTGATGATTATTGTCCATTAAGTGGAGGTAAATGCAGGCAAGATGATTGCGTATTCTGGGATGATGGTATAAAAACATGTGGCTATCTCAGTAATTCCACTAGGAAAATATCTATACCAGATAGATTTCCAGGTCTACCGCAGATGCTGATAAAACCAAGATAAAAAATCTTTTCTCATAGGAAGAATAAAATACCTGAATTAGAATTTTTAGAGGATACTATGTTTATTATAACTAAATGGTTTGGAGTTTTTCTAATAGATGAAGATAATAAAATCGTTGAAAAAATTCTTTTTCCAAAGAATATAGAGGATATAGCTGATAGATTAGAGCGTATAAATAATGGAGAGATTTTAGAAGAGGAATTAGAGATTACAAGAGGCAGATCTGTTTCAGTATTTAAAAGAAGACTGTCATCTATAGGTGAATTTATAGAAGATTTTGAAGATAAAATTGATTTTGATATATCTCCATCTGATTTCAATTATCCTATGACTCTACTTCATGATGCTTCTATTAGATTGATGGAGAAACTAGTTGATGAACAGCTCCGCTCAAAGGATTTACAAATTATACAAATGGTAGATACATTAGATGAACTCATCCATATAATGAATTTACTATCAGGGCGTTATTCCCATTGGAGTATTTTACCAGGATCAGCCAATCAACTAGTGTATCTTCAAAATTTAATATCTCAGGTTGATGGCGAGATCCATAGATTACAGGAAGATATAGATAGTTTAGTTCAAATAGTTGCTCCAAATACCTCATCTATCCTTGGTTCTATACTCACTGCTCGTCTAATATCATTGGCAGGCGGTCTAAAACAACTATCTCTACTTCCAGCTTCAACTATTCAGATATTAGGCGCTGAGAAGGCTTTTTTTAGATTTAGAAGAGAAGGTGGTAAACCACCTAAACATGGTATTATATTTCAACATCCCTTTATCAATAAAACACCTCTACCTCTACGTGGTAGATACGCTCGTTTCTTCGCTTCTAGAATCTCACTAGCTTTAAAAGCAGATTTCTTTACAAGAAAAGATATACGAGATTTACTTAGAAGAGATTTAGAGGAATTCTCTATGAAAAACAAGAAAGTTAAATAATAATTATACATCTTCTAACTCAAAGAGAGATGGATTAATATGAGTGATATAAAAACTGTACTACGTGATATGGGTGGTATATTTATCATCACTGGTTTTGTATCACTTATAGCTGTTTTTGTTCCAATATTTTTCTCTGAGTTTAAACCCTTTGTAGAGTTTGATGGAATATTTCCATTGGTTTTAACATCCACTATATTCTTTGGATTAGGTTTACCATTATACTATATCCTTCACAATGCTGATCCAGCTAATTTTAAAAGCGCTATGGTTACTGCTGCTCTTAGTTGGCTTATAGTTTCAATTATAGGGAGTATACCATTTTGTTTGATTCCGTATAACATAAAAACCTTATCCTTTATGGATCCTTTATCTGCTTTCTTTGAATCTATGTCTGGCTGGACAGGTACTGGTTTAACTATGGTAGCTAATGAGGATCTTCTACCTAAGACACTTCAATTTTGGCGTACTTTTATACAATGGATTGGTGGAGTAGGGGTTATAGTACTTACTTTATCTATACTTGCTAGACCTGGAACTGGTTCCTATGTACTTTATAGAGGAGAAGCAAGGGATCAAAAAACGCATCCTTCTGTTAAATCAACAGTTAGAACTATATGGTGGATATTTTTATTATATACCATTATAGGTATAACAGCGTTAACAGTAGCAGGTTTTCTAACAGATGATGGTATGACCCCATGGCAGGCTTTCAATCATGCTATGACTGGTATAGCAACAGGTGGTTTCTCTGTTACAGATGATAGCATGGCTAGTTTTGGAATAATAAGTCAATCTATCATCATCATACTAATGATACTAGGTAGCATAGCTTTTGCTGCACATTATGATCTACTTAGAGGTAAGGTAACTAGGTTTCTCAAAGATGCTCAATTTAGGATAATGATAGTACTTATAATAGTAGGTGTATCTATACTTCTCCTACTTACCTATTTAAACAATGAATCTACCCCCCTAGCGGCTATTATATTCCAGTTTATATCCGCTTTAAGTTGCACAGGTTTTTCATCGGTAAATAACCTAGGTTCTTGGTCTGAATCTTTTAAACTAATATTATCTTTCGCTATGATCATAGGTGGAGCTGCTGGTTCAACAGCCGGTGGGATAAAACTATTTCGTGCTCTATTACTTTATAAAGGTGTTGGCTGGCGTATTAAACAAGCTATCTCTACTCCCCATAGGGTTTTTGTTCATAAACTAGGTGATAAACCTCTTTCTAAAGAGAATGTAATGGATTTAATCAATGAGGCAGCTATTATATCTTTTATGTGGCTTATCATGTTATCCATTGGTGTTATTATTTTAATGGTTTTATATCCTAATGAAACTCTTGGAAATATATTCTTTGAGGTATCCTCTGCTCAAGGTAACGTTGGTTTAAGCATTGGTATAACTAGTATGAGTATGTTTCCTCTTGCTAAAATAGTTCTCATACTATGTATGTGGATTGGTAGATTGGAAATTATACCTATAATTGTTCTACTGAAATCTATTTTTGGAATTAGAAAAAATCTGCTATAAATTTTTTCAACTCTTTGATTCCTGTTGTTTTATAAGTTGAAATTGTTCA
>QMTB01000213.1 GCA_003649845.1 Thermoplasmata archaeon
CATCTGGATTATCAGATTCAGTTGAATCAGAGAAAAAAACCCTTCTCCAGTTCCTTCAGAGTGAAAAGAGAAATTTACTCCTTGTTTAGAAAATCCGACCATCGATATAGTTTTAATCTTCAGCTTCATTTGGTATTTGGGGATGTTAGATGGGAAAATACTATTGAGGATAGACTAAAGAGGATATTATAAAAACATTGGATAAACATGTCGCTCTTGCTAAGGGAGATAGTTGTATGTATTTTGATAGTAAAGAATTTTTAGTATGGGAGTTGGACAGGGTTTTAGTCAGGTTTCTATATGGGAAACATCTGAAAATCTGTGTAATTGTAGATTGTTCCTTCAGGCGATACTTCATTATACCGCTTGCCAAATTGACTATGCAAAATTCTTGGAAATGGGTTTTGATCATGTGTTCTAAGATTATATCAGCAGAGTCATACAACAACAGAACTTAGGAACCAATGATTTATTTACACCATTCAGTCATCGTTGCAATTGATTTCACTGATATTGAATGGTATAAGGAATGAACTACCATTTATTGTGAAAAATAAAAACAAAAAATGGGACAAAAATGGTCTATTCGATTTGCAACAATTCCTGTTGTAGAAGATGGAAAAACATTTTTATTGAAATAGCTTGAATACTGCGTGGTCTGAAACCCAAGGTGTAAGACCTGTAGATGAAAAGCTATCTTTTTCTATTCGACGATAATATGTTTTTCTTGTTGCGCGCAGCAGGAGGTACGATAATTTTGAAGAATGTATATAGTGGCGGCTCTAAAAAGATTTCGGGTGACACCTGAGATAATTGGGTGACGATGATGTTTGTCACTAAAAAATAGGTATAAGTATTTTAAGAAGCAGTTGCATATTGACACTTGTATTTGCATATTGACACTTGTATTCAGGCTTTTATGGAGTTAGAATCTTTGGGTTTTGATGTTTGGTGAATTTGGTTTCGGTTGGGATCATGTTCATTTCCAGGTGAATATCTCCAAGAAATATTCGATTCAGGATGCTGAGGTCATGCTTAAATCTCGTAGTGCTAAAAAGATGTTTGAATGTCATCTTGGTTTCAGGAGGAGATATCCGCGTGGTAGTTTTTGGAGTGGTTAAGGTACATCATCAGTCAACCGTGTTTGATCAGTTTAGAGGAATCTAGTAGATATCTTAGGGATCAACAAAGTCATCATAATATTGTTGTGTTGGGTCAGCAGCGGTTACCTGGTTTTGGGTGAAAACCGCCGAGTGGGGAATGCGGCAACGCCCCATTTGGGGGCTTGCCGAGGAAACGAAGGCGGAACTAGTGATTATAAGGGCAGAGCCCTTATTTCACTTCATCTCTCCTTTTAGATAAACTTTTATATTTTCTGCTACTACGTCAGGTAGGATGACCCAGGAATTTATCAATAAAGTAAAGGAGATTTTAAGGGAGAATGAGAATATTAAATGGGTACAAGGTCATTTTGTTGATATAGTGGGAGGATTAAGAGTTTTTTCTATCCCTGCTAAAACTTATCTTCAAGATATGATATGGAGGGAGGGTATAGGTTTTGATGGCTCTTCTGTTAAAGGATTTGCTAAAGTTGAACGTTCTGATATGATAGCATTACCTGATGCTAAGACATTTCTCCCATTACCTTGGCTTTATAATGGAGAGGTAGCTAGAATTATAATGGATATTGTAGATGTAGATAACTATCAATATTTTTCCGGTGATCCGCGTCATATTGCAAGGAGAGCTTCTGAATTAGTTAGAGACACTGGTTATGATAGAATAGAGCTTTCACCAGAATTAGAATTCTATGCCTTTGATGAATTTATTTTATCTGATAAAGATGAGGAATTAGATACATTTCTACAAGGAGAAGAATCTATTCCAAAAGCTAGACACCCTGTATTAAGTATAAAAAGTAAAGAAGGTTATTTCGCTCCTCTTCCAATAGATTCTACAGAATCATTTAGAAATATGTTATCCGAGACATTGATATCTTCAGGTATAGATGTTAAATATCATCATCATGAAGGTGGTTCATGGCAGCAGGAAATAGAGATAAAGGCGTTATATGATGCTGTTGAAGCAGGAGATGCTTCTGTATTCTTTAAATTTCTAGCTAAGACAATAGGATCCATGAGAAATCTATTAATCACTTTCATGCCGAAACCTCTTCCAACAGATGCAGGTAACGGTATGCATGTTCATATAGAGTTGCTTAAGAATGAAGAATCTGTGTTTTTTGATGAAAACGATAAATACAAATTATCACAGGTAGCACGGTATTTTATAGGGGGTATACTAGAACATGCGAAGGGTATGACTGCTATAACAAATCCCACTACAAACTCATATAAAAGATTGGTTCCATATTTTGAGGCTCCTATTAACATCGCATGGGCAGTGTACAATAGAAGTGCTCTTGTGAGAATACCTAATAGAGCAGGTAAAGACAATTCTATAGATATTGAAGTTCGTCATCCAGATCCATCAGCTAATCCCTATCTCACTTTTGCTGTTATCATACATGCAGGTATAGATGGTATAAAGAGAAAGATAGATCCCGGTGATCCTGTTGAAAAAGATATATATTCTATGGATAAGAGAGAACTTAGAGAGTATAATATTACAAGATTACCAAGAACGCTTCATGAGGCGATTGAAGAAATGGAAAGTGATGAAGTAATTAAAAGAGCTCTAGGTACACATGCAGCAGAGGCGTTTATCGATATAAAAAATGGAGAATGGAAGGAATTTCTAGCTCATGTCTCTACATGGGATTATAAGAAATATTTTAATGTTTAATAATTTGTAAAATAAAATTATTTGGAAGGTCTATCAGTTATACATAGATTACATGTTTTATATGGATACTTCAAAATGAGGAGAGTTTTGTTTAGTATTTTTTATATATCTTCCTTAGTAAACTAGTGTAGTAAATAGGAGGGGTATATCGAGATTTTTTTGATAAAAATAATTATATGAGAATAGGAAAACTTGGAGAGATATTAGAATTTAATGGAGTTTACTCTGCAATCATTCTGGTATCTTATTCTGTTGACCATATAGGATAGATTATTTATCACTCTATTATTAGACATTTGTTCAAATTTTGGTGCTGTTAACTTTAGCATAATACCACCTCACGTAATACATACAAGAATCTTTCATACTCTGAAACAATAACAATTCCCCTCTTTGCTAGAATTGGGGAATTGTTTTGAAACGTCATATGA
>QMTB01000214.1 GCA_003649845.1 Thermoplasmata archaeon
ACTTATAACTCTTCTTACATCTCTTTTTATTATCTCCTGATTCTCTAACATAATATGAAAATTATCCTGAAGTAATTTCTCTAACTCCTCAATCTTATTTTGTAGGCGCTCCATTTTGGTATTCAGATTATCAAAAACACTTTCAAAATATTTGGTATCTTCCTCTGAGTACTGAGCACTTAAGTAGAATGCAGGTAAAATTAATAAAGCAATCGCCACCGAAACTATAATTAATCTTTCCCTCATCTTTACCTCCTTATTCCTCTCGCCAAACAATAACCGATGGTTCAAAAATAAATCCTCCAGAATCCAGCTTACTTGAGACATACCTTAAACGTATTCTCCCATCAAAATTTACATCATTCCCCATCACTCCTATCCCCCATAGATAATTAAAGCTAACCTCTCCCTGTTCAGAGTAAATTAACCCTCCAAACCGCCTTCTTCTGAGTCTTCTAAGCTCGGTGCTACCTAAAGGTTGTTGTAAAGAAAGGATATCTCCATATTTAGTAGCTAAACTTGGCCAACTTTCTCCAAATGTACGGGTAGTCATCAAAATTCCGTATCTTCCCTTAATGACTATATCCTGTTCAGCAATGATGTTAGTATACCAAAAAGTAAGATTAGTATTTCTTAAATCGAGCAAGACATCTCCTTTCACATAGTATATATTTTGATTGAACATATTCTGGAAAAATCTCTTTACAAGTCTAATCTGATCTGAATCCCAGGTATCTCCGATATTTCTATCCAAGATGGCCACCCTTCCATTACTTAACACCCGAACAATAACTGCCCAATCGTTATCATTCCAAGTGTTATGCGTTAAATTTCTCACTACTTCTTGAGTCATTCCTGTGAAAAAATCACGTTGACTTACTCTTAATATATTTGCTGATGAAGAGGGGAGGGCGGTGGTGACTTTGGCATTATCCCAAATTGTGGTAGCTTTAGCTTCAAAATAGGTTAAATCAATAGTAGGATAGGTTCCAGGGGTAAGAATTAATCTTTCTCCACTTCCTGGCACGGATAGATCTTCTGATTCATTAAAGGTTGCGTCTCCATCTCCGTTATAATAGAGAGCTACTATATCACCTACTATGGATGAGCCACTGTGCATAAGATACCAATTAAACTGATTATTTGCTTCTACTACATAGTTTAATCCTCCTATCTTGACCACTACCTTTATCTGCCGCTGGGCACGAAAATCGCTCTGTGTAGGAACATAACCTATTGCTTCTATAATTACATCTCCTTCTTCGTCTGCCTCAGGGTCTCGGCATATGATTCTGTATTCTCCATAAGAGAGGGAGTGAACCTCATCTGTTCTAAAACCAGAATCATTAGCAAGTCTCTCCAGAGCCCACTCTGCTCCTGATTCTGCTAGATATAGAGCTCTTTCAGAATCAAGTAGTCTCGTAGTCATTTCTAAGTCAGCTGAGCTAAAGTTAGCTATGGTCCAGGCAATTAAAGCTAAAACTACCATAATAATTATACTAACGATAAGTGTTACACTCTTTTTCATAGCTATGTAATTAATATTTAAAATTTCTAGGAAATACTTCGTAGTGAAGTTGTAAAGCTTCTCCTCCTTCAGTCACTGTAAGAGTTATTTTCACTCTATAGATATCAGAAGGCACTGTAGTAACATTATCCTGACTATCAAAATAGGTAAACCTAAAACTGCTTGCCCCACTTAAAAGAGTATGAGAGTAATCAAAAACTCCATCCAAGTCTTGATCTACTTCATAGACTACCTCAGTATCATTTGTTAGATATCTATAGCGAATTCTAACATCTCCTGTGTCAATTTCTCTTATAAACTGAAAAGAACTCTCTGTAGCCTCCTCTATAGTCTCCTGGGTAGGAGTCCTCCTTTTTATCTGACGAATATCTCTGCCCATACGAATTAAACCTATGCGGATTTGATTAACTATCTCATTACGAAAAGATAGAAAGTTCCATAAGTCTATGGTTTTGATAAAATACCAAGAAAAACCTAAAGTCAAAGCACCTATGATGGTTATAACTATGATGAGCTCAATTAGAGTAAGACCTTTTGCTTTCATTTTCAGTAATCACTTACTATAGTAACTATCGTTATTGCAGGATAACCAGACTTAGACACAGAAACTCTTACCATCTTATAAGATGTAACTCCAGAAGCAGTTGACCACCTGCCTTCTGATAGTTGAGCATAATCCACAGCTACTTCCCTCTCATAACCAGGAGCGGGATTATCTTTTCCCTCTAAGTCATCAATCTCCTGGAAACTTTTACTCTTTACTCTTTCCATCATCTCCTGAGCATAGAAAGTAGCATCAGCAACCTCCTCTGAGAAATAAGCTCTACGAGTAATATCTCCTAAGGTGGCTAAGAGAGCAGAAATTCCTATTCCTAAAATTATTATTACTACAATCAACTCCACTAAAGTAACAGCCCTCTTAAAGAGGGAAAAGGATTGGAGTCTCATTCTACAGTAACCTTTCCTGTTTGAGGAGTGACTCTTATTGCTTTAGTTCTTCCTCGGAGGGTCAGAGTTACTGAACCAGGAGATGTAAGATCGCTTCCATTCGCATCCTGAGGAGTTCCTTCCCAGTTAAATCTTAAAGTCGCTGTTCCTTCAAAATCTACTCCAGAAATATCTACACCTCCATACTGAGGGTCGGTGCGAAAATCCATAATCAGGTCGCTTCTGGTGAAAGGGTCTGAGATAGCTGTCCAGTTGCTGGATACAGTGCAGCTACTTTCGCATTGAGATGCTTGATATATCTCATTAGTTTCATCAAAGATAATTCTAGTGTTAGTGTGCCTGGAAAGAGCTACATTTTGAATGTATCTAATATCCGAAAGTAATTTCTTTGCTGCTCCCTGAAGCTTAATATCATAAAACACCTCAAAGCGAGGAATGGTAACTACAGCCAAGATCCCCACAATTACTATTATCATTATAAGTTCGATTATGGTAAAAGCCTTTGAAGGGGAATTAGAGTCAAAATACTTCATCGATAAAGAAATAAAAATTATTTCTTAAAAGAATTATACCTGGCTGGAGAATGTTGTCAAACAGTTTTAGCCTGACAAATTAACTCATATTAATCCTGAATTTTTCTAATGAAAATTTGGGTTAAATTGTAACTAACATAGAAAAGAAGGTTGAGCATTGAATATTACACTTCTCCCTGAAAACAAATTCTTCGATACCATTGACATCTCTTAATC
>QMTB01000215.1 GCA_003649845.1 Thermoplasmata archaeon
AATAAATAGTGTCCTATCTCTAATTCATCATACACTGGTATATCATATTTTTTTGTAATTCTCGTTATAAATGTATCATGATTTCCTTTTACTAGGATAATCTCCCTGAATAATTTTGATAGAGATTCTAAAAATATTGAAACTTCTTTGTATTCATGATAACTTGTCTCTGAGAACTCATGTTTTATATCTCCCACTATAATTATTCTACTAGCATTTTTTTTCTCTATAATATGGTTTATCATATCCATACTTTTTTTAAACTGTATCTTTGGAATAGAAAGCCCATGTTCTGATGATAAAACCTCATATCCCAAATGTAGATCTGCAATAGCTAAACTATCTATATCCTCTAGATATAAAACTGGATAAGGTTCAACTGCATATATATCTTCAAAGAGTTTCATCTATTTATCTCCTGCATTATCTTCTCATGTAACTCTATAAGTCTTTCTCTTCTATCTTTCATTAAAACTACATCAGCTTCTCCCAACACTACTAGATTATGTGCAAAAGGTGATGGATGCCTAGTTTCAATATATTCATAGGTAATCTTTTTATCTCTAAGTTTATCTATTACCATCTTTGCTGTTTCTATATCCATTAGATCCTCTAGTATCTCTCTATAAGTCTCTTCTAATATTGGAAAACTTGGATCTATCTCTTCACAAACCTTTATAAGTCGTTCTGCTCCAACTTGTTGTTTCCTTACACTAATCTTATGGCCTTTATAGTTTCTAAGTATAAGGAAACTTCTAGCAGCAGAATGTCTAAATCTACGTTTCATCAACTCTGTTTTTCTAATATTATCCCTTAACAACTGTTTTATATCAGTAGAATAAACTTCTCCAAACACCTCTTCTAAATCAAAATTTTTATCAGGTAGTATAAGTACAAAACCATTATCACTTATCGTTACACCTATATCCGAATGAATTCTTCTACCAATTATTATTGCAAATATCCTCGATAATGCATCATTAACTCTCCGTCCAAATAAAGTATGGAATACTAGCAATCTACGATCTCTTAAATCCCTTGTTTCTTCTACAACTATTTTCTTATCCGTAGGTATAATATGTGTATATCTATAATGTGTTAGAAAATAATCTTTTATAGCTCTTTCAGCTCTACTATCTACTGGTAGTTTAGAGATTATTCTATCTATATCTTTATTATCTCTCAGTTTCTCTTCTATCTCTCTTCTAAATTTCCCTATCTCCAATGCTAGATCATAGCTTAAAGGTAGCATCTCTGAAAACCATGCTGGTATAGTAGGTGTTTCCTCTTTCATCTCTTCTACATAACATCTCATACCTCTAGCATATCTAAACTGATATGTGCTACCTCCTAAAACAAATATATCTCCTGGTCTCAGACGCTCAAGGAATCCTTCTTCTATATTACCAACATATCTACGAGGTTTCAACTTATATACATCTACCTTTACTTCATCTGGTATAGTACCCATATTTAGATAATATATAACCTTAGTATACCGTCCTCTCCTCCCAAACATTTTATCATTCTCATCAAACCATATCTTACCATATATACTTCTATCCTCAAGGTCAGCATAATGCCCAGCTAGATAATGTAACACTGAGATGAGAACATTATAATCTAGATTATGATAACAATAACTTTGTCTAATTAGATTAAAAGCTTCATCTACACTCCATTTTTTATTTAAAGCCATACCAACTATATGTTGTATAAGCACATCTAAACAATTCATAGGTATGTGAATTCTATCAAGTTTCCTCTCCTTTACACAGTTAAGCATTACACCAGTTTCAACAAGATCATCTCTATCTAAACCAATAATTATACCCTCAGCTGTATCCTCGAGACTATGACCACTCCTACCAATCCTCTGTACACATCTAGAAACAGATTTAGGAGAACCAATTTGAACCACCACATCTATATAACCTATATCTATACCAAGCTCAAGACTAGTAGAAGATACAACAGCTTTAAGTTCCCCATTCTTAAGTTTATTCTCTACATCCCAACGGATACTTCTAGATAGGGAACCATGATGAGCAGCTATACTATCCTCTGGAAACCTTTTAGATTGTTTAAGATGATGAACCACTCTCTCAGTTCCAGACCTAGTATTAGTAAAGATCAAAGTGGTATGATGTTTTTCAATAATATCTTCTAACTCTCTATATAAAAGCTGATTAAGTTTATCGGCATCTATATAGATTATATCATCAGTTGGACAGATAAGTTTGAGATCAAAAGGTTTAAACCAAGAAACATCAACTATATTACAACTCCTGGGTTTACCATTCTCATATCCAACTAGATACCTAGCAACCTTCTCCAAGGGATGAAGAGTAGCACCAAGACCTATTCTAATAAAACCATTTTCAACTATATGCTGCAATCGTTCTAATGTTAAACTTAGATGAGTACCACGTTTACTAGATGCAAGCTCATGAATCTCATCAACTATAACCCATCGAACATCTCTAATCTTCTCAACAAACCTATAAGAGTTAAGAATTATAGCAAGACTCTCAGGAGTAGTAATAAGAATATGAGGAGGTTTCCTAAGTTGCTTCTGTTTCTCATAAGGCGTAATGTCACCAGTTCTAATACCAACTCTAATCTTAGCGCCATCCCCAACAGCCTCGCCGATTTCCTCTAGAGGCATCAACAAATTCTTATAGATATCATTATCAAGTGCCCTAAGAGGACTTATATAGATACAATAAACCCTATCTTCAAGCTCATGTTTCTTACTCAACTTGAAAAGTTCGCTTAATATAACCATGAAAGCAGAAAATGTTTTACCAGAACCAGTTGGAGCAGTTATAAGAACATTCTCACCCATAGAAACTAGCTTAAACGAGTATCTCTGAGGAGGAGTAAGACCTCTAAACTTATCGGTAAACCATCGTCTAACATCTTCATCTAGACACTCTAGATTCTCCTCATCAGACCAAGGTTTAGACAGAAATTTAATCCCCATATTATTTTCAGCCCTCTAAAGGAATTTACTAATATAAAAATTAGTTACTCCTTCCAATATTACTATTGGAATCTGTATCCAAAATATCCTCGGATATATCCAAAATATCCTCAGATAGTTACATAGAAATATAGATATTTATACAATAACGGAAGTTTTTTGTGGGCAACTAAAATCATTTTTGTATAACAATTTAAATATATCATAAATTATTTAT
>QMTB01000216.1 GCA_003649845.1 Thermoplasmata archaeon
ACTCCGCCTGCTGGATTCATTGAAACGCTTCCTGCTCCTGCTGGACTTATTGTAACTGTGAGTGTATATTGAGGAATGGCCATGGTAGTAAAACTCCATGTTGGGGACGTTATGTTTGCGATACTATCACTAACAACTACATACCATTGATATGTAGTGGAGTACTGTAAATTGGGCCACGTCATGGATGCTGTGCTTCCAGGCTGCACATTTTCTACTACTCCTATTACACTATCGTCAGAAGCATCATAAAATGTTACAGTAAGTAAATCACCATCTGCATCATCAACAATTATGCTTAAAGTTGGATTTATTGAAATGCCAATACTTCCATTTGCAGGGGATGGATTGCTTACTGTTGGTGCAGAATTTGCTTTGGTTGTAAAGCTCCATATTGGGCTTGTGCTTTTAGCTCCGTTTTCATCCCATGCAACTATACGCCAGTAGTATGTCGTCGAATATTGGAGATTGCTTATGGAATATGAGGCAGATGTTATATTGCTTGCTTTCTTTTCCAGCAAAGATGATGATAAACCAAAATACACATCATAACTCAAAGCATCTCCATCTAGATCGTAGCATTGCCATTGTAATGTTACATTTAATTCAACGCCTGTGGCTCCATCTGAAGGTGTTAGGACAGATGGCACAGCAGGAGGATGGTTCGTTGGCATAAGTAATGGATGCCAGTCGCCGCCATTCATAATGTTTCCGGAGCAATTGTATGGCAACATAGTATCTCCTAAATCATCTCCATCTGTATCATTTCCTTCATAATCATGCCAGTAATTCCCGCCAAGCCATGCCCCGCCTAAAATATTTAAGCCAGCTATCTTGCTTATATTCCATATGTTATTTCCTTCATCGTAAGCATTTATTGTGTTGTTGAAATAGTTGTTGTAAATGAGGTTGTTATTTACACTGCCTATATAAATACCATATTGATTGCCCGTTATATAATTTGATTTGATTTCGTTGTTTGATGCCTGTATATTTATTCCTCTATAATCATTTGAAGAGATATTGCATCCAGATACTACATTATTTGATGCACTAACATAAATGCCATCTTCATTGTCATAAACGTTGCAATCGTAAATCACATTATGAATGCTGGAAAATCCTGCGCCAACGCCCACATTGTTGTTTGAATAAATGTTGCAATTGGATATATTATTGTAATTGCTTGAAGTGGAAATCCAGATGCCAAAATCATCATTTGAATAAATGGTGCAATTGAAGATGCTATTATTCATGCTATTGCTGTAGATCAATATGCCATCATCTCCATTTGAATAAACGGTACAGCCAGAAACAGTATTATTAATGCTGTTTTCCAATCTTATGCCATAATATTCATTTGAATAAATGGTGCAATTGATGATAGAATTAAATCCGCCTTTCTTTATGTGTATTCCATTCTTTCCATTATCGTATATTTCATTGTCTATGATGATATTATTCATTGCAACAGCATCGAAAAGTATGCCATTATATTTATTGCTATAGATGTGATTGCTTTGGATGACATTATTTGTATGATTCTTGTAGTTGATTTCTATTCCATCTGAGTTATTGTAAACGTAATTGTTCTTTATGAGATTATAGCTCGTGTAATAATACAGTTTTATTCCATCATAAGAGTTGTTATAAATGTAGTTGGAAATAATTGTATGGTTGGAAGAATAAGAGGAAATGTGTATGCCATCCCAGCCATTGTTGTAAATGTAATTTGCATATACTGTGTCATTTTCGCCAGATGAAATAAGGATACCATAATTTGAATTATTGTAAATGTAGTTAAATGAGATGTTATTGTAACTGGAATAAATTCTCAGACCATCTTCATTGTTATATATGTAGTTGGAAAGAATCATATTGTTTCCTGCTGAGTTGCTAAGATAAATGCCATATTGATTGTCATAAATGATATTTCCTTTTATTGTGTTGAATCTCTCCTCTGAATAGAAATATATTCCATAATAATTATTATTGAAAATGGTATTATTTTCTATTGTATTGTTATAACAATCTATCCATAAAGTTATGCCGTACCTGTTGTCATACACACTATTATTTCTAATTACATTATGCGTAGCCCTGCCAATTATTATTCCATATGATGTGCTATTACTAACAATACAATTTTCAACAGTGTTGTAATCACTATAAAAATCAAGGGTTATACCATACTTACTTGATGTCACATTTATCCACCTTAAACTATTATTATCCGCATATGCAATATGAAGTCCATATGAATTACTTCCGCTTACATTATTTATATTTACACCAAAAATTTCACTATTCATGCTATGCGAAGCGTGTATTCCATAGGCAACACTTACAGATGTAATGTTAAATATTCTTACATCTTTGAATGAATTGTTGTTTGATTGATATGCATAAATTCCATATGCTGTTGAATCATTTCCTTCTATATCATATACTGTTACATTTTCAAGCGTTATGTTGCTGGCATAATTAATCATTATTCCATATGTGTATATGGTTATGCTGTCATTTTGTCTTGCAGATATGTTTGTTATAGTTACATTTCTTATTATACAGCCATCCGCCTTTACCCATATTCCTCTTACATTATCATAATTTGCATGAGCATCTCTTATAGTAAATCCATCCAATATACATGGATAATTCATGGTTACTGCATTTTGTCCGCTTGCTTTTATTATGGTGTTTGCAGGGTCTCCTTGCGCCACTATACTCACTTCCTTATTTATTCCTATGCTTTCCTCATAAATTCCTTCATAAACTTTTACTATTCCTCCTTTCTCAACAGCATTAATTCCATCCTGTATTTTATCAAAATGATCATATTGCCATCCTGGAGTGCTACTATTAAAATCATCATCAATATATACTACGGAAGGCTTTGGAATGGTTGTTGTGAAATGCCATATCTGGCTTTTATTTTCTCCATAACTATCATTTACAATAACATACCAGTAATAGGTTGTTCCTTGCGACAAACCATTCCATACTATGCTTGCTGTATTGCCAGAAGATATGCCATCAACATAGCCAATTAATGTATCGCTGGAAGCATTATAGAATGAAACATTCATAACATCGCCATCTTCATCATGAACAACCACGCTTAGAGTTGGGTTCAATGAAACATTAACACTTCCATTTGCAGGCGTTGGATTTGTAGCATAGGGCAAATGATTTGGTGC